>QNFK01000249.1 GCA_003645495.1 Gammaproteobacteria bacterium | reverse complement strand
GGATTTCCGCTGGCGTACCTGGCTGCGATTACGTTCCAGTCACCACCGGCGTATATATGGGCAGGGTTTGTGCTCGGATTAACTGTTGCGGCTGTCTTGTTGACGGTTCGTTTCAACCGCTTGTCGAAACAGGTGTTGCAGAGTGCTTGATGAGGGGAAGTTGGTTGCTGTTTCGGCTGGGATTGTTTTGCAGGGGAGGCCAGAGCGTAACTTGAGCTTTAGCCGCGAATAAAATTCAAGATTCAGATTGACCAAACGTTGGCACGTCTCCGGCCAGATACTCATCTTCTTCGGGCGTGTTCTTGCGTTCCAGCAACACATTTCGATGCGGAAAGCGGCCGAATTTCTGCACGATGTCGGAATGCAGCTCCGCAAATTGTGCAATCGTTTCGAACGTTTCTTTGTAGGTAGGTGAAACTGCTTCGGCCAGCTTATTGAATATTGCGCAGGATTTGTCCTGCACCTTGCGCGACTCTGCATGTTGCAGCGGCATATAAAAAAAGACCCGTTGAATAGGCGTCAGGCCCTTGTCCTTTTTCTCCATGGCTCCCTCGACACACAGCTTGAGAGCGTCTTTATCTTTGGCGAAAGCTTCCGCTTTGTTGCGATAAATATTGCGACGAAACTGATCCAGTAAAATAATCAGCGCAAGGCGACCTCTTGGCCTGTGTCCCCAGTGGTCAAGTTTTCCTTCTGAGGCAAGCTCCACGTCGTCAGAAAATTCCCTGGCAATCTCCTCGTCAAAAACAGGATCTTCGCCAAACCAGACATCCATTCGACCGTCTATTTGCGGTGCACTCAGGGACTTTTCCCTGAACCAGAACGACAGCACTGCATCGATTCGTATCTGGTCGTCGTCCGTTATCGTGGCATCCGCGTTTTCGCTCAAGAGTTTTACTGACATAGTCTTTTTCCGTTTACGGTTCCGTAATCGATGCAGGGCAGGAATTGTGCAGTCGGACAGCGTTCCCGGCTCCGGCCATAATGCGAACCGCGTCACAGTATGCGTGCTGTTCGACCGCTCATAGTGTGTTCTAACATTGGGCGCTGGTAAATGCCATGCGCCGAACCGGAATGACGGTCAATGCTGATTTGCGAGCTTTTGGTACTGAAGATGCGCTCATGAAGCACCACCTGATACTTAGCCTGATATGTGCAGTCCTCGCGGGTTGCGGCAGCTCCAATGGTGGTCCGGAGGACGCCCTGCGTACCTGGGTTAGCGAGGCCGAGGTGGCCGCGGAGGAGCGGGATCGTCGCGGCCTGCTCGCGCTGATTTCCGAAAACTATGCAGATAGTCGCGGCAACGACTACGAAGGCGTAGGTCAGATGTTGCGCATCTACTTTTTGCGGCAGCAATCGGTCGCTTTGCTAACGACTATCGACGAGATCGTATTGTCGGGCGATACAGCAGCGATTCTTAAGCTGACGGTAGGTATGGCTGGAACCAACAATAGCGCGCTGGGTATTAGCGCTGATGCATATAACTTCGAGCTGGAACTGCAGGCCGATGACGACGAGTGGTTGTTGATTGGTGCACGTTGGGGCAAATTGGGCGAAAAACTGCATTGATGTAACCGGGCGAGACGTGTTAAGGAGTATGTAATGAGAAGCAGCAAACAATTACGAGTTTCTGTCGGACTGCTTGCGGTAATGTTTTTATCAGCTTGCGCTACTACTGAAACAATGATCGCCGCACCGACCGTGCAGTTGAAAACTGTCGAGTTGAGCAAGGTGAGCTTCAATCAGCAGACGTTTCTCCTCGGCTTTGATGTTAGCAACCCGAATTCGTTTCCCTTGCCAGTCAAGGCAGTCAAGTATCGCCTGTTGTTCGACGACAAAAGCTTCGCCAATGGAGAAACGCGGGGAAATTTCACCGTGCCGGCTCACGGTGACGATCAGTTTGTGCTTAGCGTCAATGTGAGTTTTCTGGATTCGGCGTCACAACTGACCTCGTTATTGCGTGGCGGCGTGCCCGACCATGTTGAATATGAATTGCAGGGCAGCCTCGCTATTGACATTCCTTTCGTCAAACCAGTGGCGTTTTCCAGCGCTGGTGTAATACCGGTTAAAAATAGCGGGTTCTAGTTCTTGCTGATACAAGCGGCGCATGAGTATTAGCGTGATGGCCTGCCGCGATTCCGGATTATTCGTGTGCGATTGGTTTATCGGTAAACAGGAAATCTTTAAGCTCTTTATCGAACGCCGGATCCTTGCGCCGAATCCACTCGAGGACCATTGCTGCATGCTCTTTTTCTTCGTCGCGGTTATGCGCGAGGATAGCTGCCAGCTCGGCATCCTTGCAGGCATCGACACGTTGGTTGTACCAGTCAACGGCCTCCAGTTCTTCCATTAAAGAAGTTATTGCCCGGTGCATATCTCGTGTGGCATCCGTCAGTTCATCAATCGGTTCGTGGTATCCCTCATTCGCCATGCGTAATGCTCCTGTGATGTTCAGTATCTGTCGTCGTTATGTGCATAGGTATTCGAATGATAAACGAAACACCGTCGTCGGTGTTCTCTGCGACAATTGATCCACCGTGGCCTTCTGCAATCAGGTGTGCGATATAAAGACCAAAGCCGAGGTGCTTGCCGGAATCATCACTGCGTACCGAAACCATCGAATGAAACAGCTGTGTGCGCATGTTTTCCGGTAACGGCGGGCCTGGATTTGTGACGCCGATAACAACGTGCTTTGCATCGGAGTCCAGAGAGATTGTTATGACATCCCCGGCTACAGAGAACTCGACTGCATTGTCAGCCAGCTTGTCGAGCATCTGGATAATCAGTTCCGGCGAGCCGCGTACTGTTGAATTGGTCGAATTATTACGCAAAACAAATTGTCGTTCGGGCCATGCATCATCGTAGGCGGCGACTGTCGACTCGAGAACAGTACTGAGGTCGAACTCCTCAGGTTCGGCATTCTCGATGAGTGCTTCGGTGCGACTCGCCTCGCTCATGGCGGTCAGTATCCGTCGTAGCCGATCAGCACCTTCCCGCGCGCGAGCCGTGTATTTGAGCGCGTCTGCCGAGAGCTCTTCATGTTCGAGGTTTTCGAGCGAGGAGCTTACGATCGTTAGCGGTGTTCTCAGTTCATGAGAAAGTTTTGCAGCGAGTGTTCGCAAGTAGTCATTGTAATCGCCGAGTTGCTGCAGGACGCTCGAGAAACTCCGCGACAGGTCGCCTATCTCGTCGCCAGCGAGCGCGCTGGGCAAGGCCGTGCGTACGCGCTTGTCATCGAGTGCGCGCCCGGCCGCGTTGCTCAGGTGGCGGATGCGTGAGGACAACCAGCTGGCGTAGCCCAGCAAAACGAGGGCAACGCCGATCGTCGAGATCAGTGTCAACGTGATTAGTCGTGTCAGCGCCTGGTTAGTCAGGCTCAGAATCGCATCAGTGCTTTGCTGCAAAATAATGGCGCCGGTCTGGACAGTGCCCGACCAGATAGGATGAGCGACCGATGTGACGGCGCGTCCGGTGTCCGGACTGCGAAACCAGCGACTCGCCGGCGTTCCCTGCAAGGCGGTACTGACGTAGCTTTGTTGCTCGCGTCCACTGGGATCCGGTTCGGCGAGCGCTGCCTCGGCACCAGGCTTAAGCAGAATATTGTAAGCAAGGCGTAGCCAGCCTGAACCAGCCTGCTGCGCGCTGTCGCCATTGGCGGAGCTCGACAGGCTGCCAGCCAGGGCCAGTCGCCAGCCATCCCGATTGGCAATCATCAGGCGCAGGCCTGGCTGCTGTACATACCCGGCGGCGACGCTTTGCAGCACCGGCGATACGCTGACGAACGGCCCAGGGACGGTTCCGGAAAAAGTTGTACTGCGGACGCCAGGGCTCGAGGAGTCGTTGGTATTAGTGACGGCGATACCAAGGCGGGTGCCAATGAGATTGCGTGGAATCCGCGCCTCGAGGCGATAGCCGTTGGGGGTATCCTGCCAGTGAGCCACTACGCGCGTTTCATCAAACACCTGATCATCGATTTGACGTGTCGCGATTATCTGACCCGGGGCCTCGGCACGAAAGCGAAAAATCGTCTGTTCTCCGTTGTTATCGATACTGACCAGCGAGACCTGATCTGAATACTTGTAGCCAGAGTTGGCATCCTGCGTGTCGTTGAACACGATCGCGGCATCACGCGCGTCGATGTGCATGAACAGGTACTGGCGGTGGACGCCAACGACATAACGGATAGCGCCATCTGCACCGCGTAACGTGGCGGCG
>QNFK01000248.1 GCA_003645495.1 Gammaproteobacteria bacterium | reverse complement strand
TCTGTCTTTCCCGTTTGAACCAGGTCCCACAGGTCGTACCCGAGTTTTTCGCTCGCTTCGGCATACGTAGCCAGAACTCCTGCAAAATCTTCAGCCAGTTCGGCCTGCATGCCGACCGCTTGTGAACCCTGCCCGGGAAATACCATTGCTAATGTCAAAATGATTCTCCGATTTCTAATGCGCGGGCATTATATAGATGTAGCGGGTTCGACTCTACGCCATAAAATGGCCGCAATCATGGCGCCGCCAAATGCACCGTACAGATGGGCATTGGTGATGACTGCGCCACCCGCGGTGGCCTCCGAACCGGGTAGCGGCCCTATCAATTGCTCGTAAATCAGCTTTCCAGCTACGGCCACAATAATGATTATCGATTCCACTGGTTGAGTTTTTATGCCGCGAATCGCTCCAGCGATCAAAAGCCCATGCAATAACCCTGACAGGCCGACATACCAGATCAGATTGGGGTCCAGGTAGCAGAATCCGAGGGTAATTACGGCAAGCGAGAATGCCGTCACAATGAGCCACTGCCCCGTGGTGTATTGTCGCCCGACAAGCAACCAGACCAGTACCAGACCAGCGAGATTCAGCAACAGATGTTCCGGACCGAGGTGCGAAAAATGGCCGCTCAGCAGGCGCCAGTATTCACCATCAATAATGGCCAGCCGATCATATTTCAGCAGCTCGATGCCGGCAGTGCCGAAAACGGCAATGACCAGCGCAATTGCGGTGATAACTGCTGGAACCAGCCAATAGCCGGCAACCTGCAGAAACTCTGCAGACCGACCTGGCGACCCGCGCTCAGTAACGTTGTGTAACCCCATGTTTGATATACTGACGTTTAATCAGTTCAGGAGTCAACGCGACATCCAGCAGGTTGTTGCGGGCAATAATTTTCGGAGTAACGCAGTGGGCAAGATCTTGAAGCGAAAACAGCGTGGTTTCACGCTTATAGAAATCATGGTTGTCGTCATCATTCTGGGCATTTTGGCAGCAATCGTCGCGCCCAATGTCATAGGCAGAATAGATGATGCGCAGATAACCAGGGTGCAACAGGACCTGCGTGGTATTGAGAATGCCCTGAAATTCTACCGGCTCGATAACTTCGCCTACCCTACCAGTGAGCAAGGTATTGATGCGCTGGTTAACAAACCGGCTGATCCAAATATCAAGAACTGGAAACCTGGTGGTTATCTCGACCGATTGCCGAAGGATCCGTGGGGGAATGAATACCAGTATCTGAATCCCGGGCAAAACGGTGAGATTGACATCTATACCTTCGGCAGAGACGGACGCCCTGGTGGTGAGGGAACCGATTCTGATATCGGTAACTGGGAACTTGAGTAACGGGTCCTCCGACCCGATTACCAATGGCGCAACAAGTGTCCGTTCGCCATAAAAGCAGCCATATTGCAAACGTTGGGGGCGATTCCGCATTCACCCTGATTGAACTGCTGGTCGTCATCGTTATTGTCGGCATCGTCAGTGCCGTTGCCTTACTCTCTTTTGGCATCCTTGGTGATGATCGCAATCTGCAGCGCGAAGCGAGACGCATGGGTTCCCTGATCGAACTCGCGAATGACGAGGCAACCATGCAGGGTCGCGACTATGGTCTGGAAATCATGCAGTCGGGTTATCGCTTTGTAGAACATGACCCATTCACCGAGCAATGGCACGAAATCATTGGCGACGAAACACTACGACCGCGCCAGCTTGAAGAACAGATGGAATTCGAACTCTTTCTCGAAGACCGGCGCATTCTGCTTGAAGAAGATGCGGCGGTTACCGAACGCGATGAAGACGACGACGACACCAACCGCAGCCTTATCGAAGACTACATTCCGCACGTTTTAATCCTCTCGAGCGGCGATATCACGCCTTTCGAGCTGCGGATTGTTCGCCAGAAGGACCGTACTGAAATAACGATGACCATGTCACTCCTGGGCGAATTTGAGATTCAGACCAATGATCAGCAAGCGTTCTAAGCGGTCAGCCGGCTTTACGCTGATTGAGGTGATGGTCGCCCTGGCGATCGTCGGGCTCTCGCTTGGCGCTGTCGCCGCATCTGTAAGTCAGATGGTAGATGCTGCAACGACGATGCGGGAACGCACCTACGCCAGCTGGATCGCGCAAAACAAGATCGCCGAGCTCAGACTGGCAAACGTTGTGCCGGAAGTCAGCGATACGTCGGGAGAACTGGAATACGCAGGGCTGGAGTGGGCCTGGCGAGCCAATATCTCCGAAACCGGCGTCGAAAACCTGTTTCGGGTCGATGTGGCGATCTCATATCCCGGGGCTGACGTCGCGATCCGCACTGTCAGCGGCTTCATTGGCGAACCCGGCATACTTGGAGAGAGTAATCGTGCCTGGCTCAGAAACAGCCAGGCCGTTGGTGAAGACCAATGACCAGGCGCTTGCGACAGTCACGCGGCTTCACGCTGATTGAAGTTCTGGTTGCGCTGGCGGTATTCGGCATCATGGCTGCGCTCGCTTACGGTGCACTCAGCCAGACTCTGCTTAGTGCAGAGATCCTCAGTGACCGTATGGACCGGCTACAGGCCCTGCAACGGACCATGCGGATCCTGACCGACGATTTCCAGCAATTGGCGCCAAGGCCGGTGCGCGACGAGATTGGCGATGGCTTCGGCCCCGCGCTCGATACAGATTTTAACTCTGGCTTTGCCCTGGAATTGACGCACGGTGGCTGGAATAACCCGATCGCCCTGCCGCGCGGCACGATGCAACGATCTGCGTACCGCATCGAGGAAGATGAGTTGATCCGTTACCACTGGCGCGTCCTTGATCGAACATTCAGCAACGAACCGGTCAGTGTCGCTTTAATCGACGGCATCGAGAGCATCGTGTTTCTTTTCATGCAGACAGACGGTGAATGGACCGAAAAATGGCCACCGGCGAACCAGGCCGGGCCGCTCGGTGCGCGGCTACGCCCGCGCGCGGTGCAAATCGTCATGACCCTGGAGAACGAAGGCGAAATAACACGTCTCATCGAGGTCGCTCCATGAGATTGCGGTCCCGCATACGCAATCGTGGCGTCGCTTTAATCACTGCAATGCTGATTGCGGCACTGGCGACGATCGTTGCGGCAAACCTGGCCTGGGACAATGCGCTCGACGTCAGGCGCACAATGGTATTGCTCAACCGTGACCAGGCGATGCAGGTCGCACTGGGCGCCGAAAGCTGGATGATCAATATTCTCCACCAGGATCTTGAAGACAGCCAGACCGATCATCTTGGTGAAATCTGGGCGGCCGACTTACCCGGGCTGCCGCTGGAAGGCGGCGAAGTATTCGGCGCCGTTGAGGATCTGCAGGGCCGTTTTAACGTCAATAACCTGGTCGATCAAAACGGCGCCATCGACCAGGAATCGCTGGAGCAGTTCCAGCGCTTGCTCGAAGCACTGGGCCTGGACAGGCGATTTGCCGGCATTGCCGCAGACTGGATCGACAGCGATATAGATGCCTCCTTTCCTGACGGTGCCGAAGACTCAATCTATTCAAGCATGATTCCACCTTATCGCACGGCGAACCAGACGCTCAGCAGCGTTAGCGAATTTGCGGCGCTCGAGGGTATGGACAAGCAGATTTTCAATGTCCTGAAACCGCATATAGCAGCCCTGCCCGGCCGCACCACGATCAATGTCAATACAGCGACTCCCGCTGTGCTGCAATCACTTGACGAAAATATGACCGTATCCGACGTCGAGGGCCTGGTTGCAGAGCGCGAAGCGGGTGGTTTTAACGATATTCCGACGTCCTTCTTGTCACTCGTTACCCCGGATGTGTTAAACAGTCTGGATGATTCGACGCGATTTTTTCAATTGAAGGTCGTCGTACAGATTGATACGGTTCGTGTCACTTTATACAGCGTGTTACAGCGCGGCCCGCAGGGCGATGTGACGCCAATCCTGCGGAGCTTTGGAAGCCTCTGAGTATGTCGGAATTTCTGGTCATTCGCCTGGGAGAAAAACCAGACCAACTGGCGCAATGGATCGCCGTTGATTCAAGCGGTGCGCGTCACAGCACGCCGGTTGCGGGCGCCTTAAGCGATGCTGCGGTTGATATCGGTAGTCGCCAGGTCATCGTGCTCGTGCCCAGCGCCGAAGTACTCTCTACCACCGTCGATATTCCGCTGAAAGGCGCCAAACTAATCGCCGCATTGCCATTTGCGCTGGAAGAATATCTCGCCGATGACATCGACC
>QNFK01000247.1 GCA_003645495.1 Gammaproteobacteria bacterium | reverse complement strand
GTCCGCTTTTGGCCGAAACCAGCCGCTCAGCTGCTAAACTTATGAGAAGCCGCTTTTGACCCAAAGCGGACTTGGTACCAATGAAACACCAGCCTCATTCGGAACCCGGCGCGATTGATTAAGCCACAAGCGAGTACACTTATGTCTGTGGAAGACAATTCAAAATATGTCCGAACTACATTCGATGTGGGGTCTGGCCGACACTCCAACTGCCTATATTGGCTAGATGAATTTGATGCATCAGTAGATCAGTTGCGGTCGGCCCGTGAAAACGATGTTCAGAATTTGTTTGACTCGATGACCGCTCTAGTCAAAAACGCATTTGATGATTTAGAGGAATCCGAAGACGGTTTTGATTATGTAGCAGAGAGAGCAACAGACAGATTGCATCGAATCGTATCCCAGCTAGAAATTTCTGATGTATTTACGTTTGGATATATATCGATAGTAGTTCGTGAATTATTCATGCAACTCGCCAAACGGGGCCTGACTACATATTATGTTTTAGACAATGCGCTTCGGGCTGACCGTTTTGAATATGTTTGCAAAGTATTTGAACAAGCCGGAATCAAAGTGACCACACCCCAACTGAATGGCACGGATTGGACAACTTTGAGCAACTTGATTAAGGCCCACAATAAGGGTCGGATGCATGTTGCGTAAATTGAGCCAGACTCAGTGGTGAATTACATAAAGCCTGCAGTATAACTCGCACAGGAGCTTAACTGCATTGCTACATTTAGAAATGAGGCTCCTAACGACCCAATCTTTAATGTCATCACAAATCCGAATGCCCCTTGGCAACTGATCTCTGATTGAGGGCATCAATGCGGGAACGGTCCCCTTCAGACCGAAAGAAGCAGCTGGGCTGCTAAACTACTGAGAGGCCGCTTGTGACCCAAAGCAGACGCTCGCAAAGCTCCACAGAATCCAGCCAATCAAGACTGTCGGCCACGCCTCGATGACGAAACCAAGGAGCATTTTAGTGACGGACGATGACTTGAATTGGACGAAGTTGGGCAGCGAATCCGGACCGGAGCTACCGCTTTTTCGAGTGCGCTTCGACACGATGAGGCACCCCACTAGTGCGGTGAAGTTCCAGCGAATGATTCTCGAAACCTCTGACTGGGTAAACGTCATTGCGGTGACGATCGACGGGCTGATAGTTATGGTGGAGCAATATCGATTCGGCGTTGGCGAACTAACGACCGAACCCGCGGCAGGAATGGTAGATATCGGCGAAGACCCTATTGATGCTGCGAAGCGCGAGCTACTCGAGGAAACTGGGTTTGGTGGAGGAAATTGGCGGTCCCTCGGTACTGTGCAGGCCAATCCAGCGATTCACAATAATCAGTGTCATCATTGGTTGGCCGAAGGCGTCGAAGTCGTACAGGCGCCAACGCCGGATGACGGTGAAGCAATCCGCGTTCATCTCATGACTCTGGACGATGTCAAGGAGGCCATTGCAGCTGGGAAGTTAAAACACCCCTTAGGTTTGTCGGCATTATCTCGTGTTTTTCCGCTTTGGGACCTTCCATACACTTGTTCCACAACCTAAGATTTTGCATAGCCTCTGAACGGCTGCTTGTGGCCGAAAGCGGCCGGTCAGATCAGGATGTTTTCAGTAATTTGAGTGACCGCTTCTGGTGAGAGCGGACGTTTTGGATTTGGATCTGGTAACGCCATTTGCGAACGACCACTATGCGCTCGGAAACCGCCATTGGGTTAGAGCTTGAGCCAAAGAACTCGCCTTTATTCAAATGCCAGATCAGGGTTGCGTGTACTCGTCAATCACTTGCTCAATCGCCGCTGCACAAACTCTGCAAAAATCCGTCGTGCGCGTGAACATGATGCAGTTTTGTTCAGATCGGTAGTACCCGTTCGCCTGGTATAACGCGCCCTCGAATGCCCCGACGGTATCGTCATAGGGCGCTTCCGAGAACATGCCTTCAACAATTCGCTGATTTTCGGCAAACAACTTGTTCATTTCTGCTTCGGCAACATTTTCCTGGCGCATCTTGTTGCGTCGAACCTGGTAGGCGATCGAATGTTCCTCGTAGATCTCTTTCGGCCACGGCGTGGGCAGGGGCGTATCGTCCTGGGCGAGATGTTTCCATTTCAGGTTTTCCGGGTCGAGCAGGGCGGTTACATTCGGCTCGTAAGGTTCAATGATTTCATCGGGCGCCTCGTAGGCGACTGAGCTGGTGTAATACTCATCAGCCAGGCCTGCAAAATGATGCCCGAACTCATGTACGAACAAATAACCGGCCCAGTCGCTGTTCGCTGCGGCGGTGCTGAACAATCCATAGATACCGCCGCCGCCGTAGACGTCGCTGTTGGTTAGTATTTCTACAAAATCGTAAGGAACAGATGATGCTATTCGTCGCCAGTCGTTATTGGCATAGGTCAGCACGTAGCGCTCACTGCGAAAAGCGTCATAGCTGGCGCCAACAGGCGAGTCACGGTAGAAGCCGGTCGATGGCCGGGATACGCCAGATTGATTAGCGGCGGGTGCGAGCGCCCAGATATTAAAATCGCTACGCCGATCTTTGAAGGGCGGAGTTGCAAACAATATTTCCGTCAGCTCACGTGCTTTTTCAATGAAATTTTCCTGCTCCTCAGCCGTGTAACCATCGCCCAGTAGCAGCACATCCACTTTCGTGGCCGAATCACCGTTGTGCTCGATAGCAACTACTTGCGAGGCATAGGCCGCTGACTCCTCGTGCACCAGGTAATCATCAGGATCAAGTGTCATGCGCCAGATTTCTTCGAAGTCGTTTTGCTGGTTGCGTTTCTTTACGACAATTTCGAACGTACTTTCCGGTCTTGGGAAACGCAGCGATTCGTGAAACGTGCGATTCATTTTTCGCGCCTCACCGGTGGTTTCCCATTCGCCGTAAATACTACTGAAGCTTCGCGACCAGGCCACATCACCCGTGTTCGGATCGACAATTTCGAATGAGTATTTGCCACGCAATGTCTTATCGAGCGGTTGCCCGAGGTTGCCCGAAAAAGCCAGAGGCTCAAGCACGACTCGATCCAGGCTGAATATTTCAGCTTCGTTATTGCCGCTGTGGTAGTAATCGACCCGCATCGTCTGCGGGTTTTCAGCATGCAGTGTCAGCGAAAAAAAACTGACCAGTAACGCCAGTGCAAATCGACGCATTTTTATCTCCAGTATTTCTAAATCGTAGACATGGGTCGAATCGGCGAACCATCATAAAAACGGCTCAAACGAAACGGCTCCAGGTCGATTGAATTATCTACGCCGGTCAGCATTGCAGCCAAAGCTTTGCCGGCGCCTGGTCCCATGCCAAATCCGTGACCGCTAAATCCGGTTGCAATGTAGAACCCTGAAACATCCCCGACCTCACCGATCATCGGTACCACATCCGGAGACGTTTCCACCATCCCGGCCCAGGATTCTACAAGCGGCACGTTGGCCAATTGCGGGAAAACTTCGTCAAGGTTTTTGCGGATACCTTTGAGTACGCGTGGGTTTGGATCCGGGTTAAGGACTCGCACGCGCTCAAATTCTGTTTCAGCATCCAGCGCCCAGCGCTTTGGCAAAGCCAGCTCGTGGAAAAAGTCGCCACCAATCGAGAGTCTGAGAATTTTTATCTCCTGCATTAACGCTGGCAGGAATTTGAATGCGAAACGAAACGTTGCTGGCGTGAGCCCGTGATCAAGCGAAGAACCGTGCGCGACGGTGTAACCGCCATCCTGTCGGCGCCTTATCCCGATTTTGTCGTCAAAGAGATTGCCGGCCATTATTTCTGCGGCCGGTGCCGTTCTTACGACTGTTCCGCGGACGCGCAATTGCGGCACCTGAATACCCAGGGAACGACAAAAGTATGAAGTCCACGCACCCGCAGCACACAACACTGTTGTTGTTTCTATCGTGCCGTGTTCAGTCACAACACTCGATACGTTGCCTGCCGCCGATTCAATGCCACGGACTGCGCATGCCGTAAGAATGATTGCGCCTTCACGACTCGCTGCTCGTGCAATCGCTGGCGTCGCTTTGTGTGGCTCGGCCCTGGCGTCGCTCGCTGTATACATCGCTCCTAGCCAGCGCGAAGCGCTACTACCAATCTGCTGCTCAAGTTCTTCCTTTTGAATAATTCGCGTATCCAGTTCGAAGTCTTTGGCAGTTGCCAGCCACTCATGATGACTGTTCATCTGTTTGTCGTCGTTTGCAGTGAACAGGCAACCGCCCTGTGTGAAGC
>QNFK01000246.1 GCA_003645495.1 Gammaproteobacteria bacterium | reverse complement strand
TATCATTACGATCGAAGACCCGATCGAGTTTTTGCATCCGAACAAGCAGTCAATAGTCAATCAGCGTGAGGTTGGACTGGATACCAAGTCGTACGGGCGAGCACTAAAAAGCGCCATGCGGGCAGCGCCCGACGTCTTGTTAATCGGCGAGGTCAGGGATCGTGAGTCCATGCAATCCGCCATCGACATGGCAGGCACCGGCCACCTTGTTCTTGGCACGCTGCACTCCAATAACGCTCCCGAAACACTTGATCGCATCATTAATTTATTCCCACAGGAGCAGCACTCACAGGTCTTTATGGATCTGGGTCACTACCTGCGCGCCATTATTTCGCAACGGCTGGTGCGCGCCAGGACCGGTAAACGAATCGCTGCCGTCGAGCTCATGCTGAACACACCACATATCAAAGACCTGATTCTCAAAGGTGAAATTGCTGAAGTGAAAGATGCGTTGAAGGACAGCGGTGAGAAGGGCATGCAGAATTTTGACGAAGCGTTGCTCTCTCTGTACAAAGCGGGCACGATCACGCTTGAAGAAGCCATGTCGCACGCCGATTCGCGCTCCAATCTTGAAGCGAAGGTCAATTTCGGCGGCTGATCGATACCTGCGACCCGCAAACAAACCTCCGCTTTGACGGCCTCGAAAAAGAACAACATCGGTCAGCATGAAAGGTGACGTCGTTATCGTCTGAGCAGTCCTCATTCTGAGTTACCCTTGTGTCAAGGGTGGTTGACATATGGTTAAGGTTGGTTTACATTACAGTCTGTAAAGCAAGCTTGACTAAATGACAATGAGGATTGACATGATGACGAACGACGAACTACCGCGCAGAAGCCTGCGGGAATTGATCCAGGGCTGCTCCGGAACCCTGCAGGATAAACGTAACAGCCGCTGGTTTACCCTTTGGTGTCTGGCCTGGGCATTGGCCTATGTGGGCGCTCACTGGACTCTGAAGGCGGATCTGCAGCTCGCGACCGCCCTGGTCTGGTTGCTGGTATCCATCCCGATTCTGCTCATGATTGGCGCCGTTTTTTCCTATATGCACTTTCTACGCAACGCTGATGAGCTACTGCAAAAAATTCAGATGCAGGGACTGGCAATGGGCTTTGGAGCGGCCGTGGTCTTCGTAACCGGCTATCAGTTGCTGGAAGCCGCCGGCGCCAGTGAGATGCAAACGGATCACCTGATCATAGTGATGGTGTTTAGCTGGATGGCGGGGCAATTGCACGGCTCATGGCGTTACCGGTGAAAAATAGTCTGCGTGTATTGCGAGCGGAACGGGAGTGGTCACAGGCGACGCTCGCTGAGCAACTTCAGGTGTCCCGACAGACTGTCAATGCCATCGAGACGGGAAAATACGATCCAGGCCTGCCATTGGCGTTCAGGATTGCCGGGCTGTTTGAGCGTCGCATTGAGGATGTATTCAATCCTGATGATGGAAAAAAATTGTAGTAGCGGGAATACTGTCGGCTCACTGTTGCACCACTGCAATTATTTTGCAGTTCTCATTTGGACCTGACAATGCCGTTAATACTTTATGACATGCCACGTTCCGGGCACGCACATCGTGTGCGACTCTTGCTGTGCAAATGACCTGGTGGAGCTTTACGCCAACAACCCCACAATTTCCGCCCGATTTGCAGATAGTAATCTGGATGCTATGAAAAACGGTGCCGCTACATTTTTCATTACCGGTACCGGTGGGCCGGCAGGTTGTCATTAAAGCGGCCGGCCGGATCGTCAACCAGGTCATTGATGTCGACCCAGTCGGCGCGCTTGATAATCACGAAAAACGCCGCGCCAGTTGTGCGCCCGTCAGCTCGCTTGTCGTGCCGCGAAGATTGCGCAGGTCAAGATATTGGGCTGCGGTTTCATAGTCGCCCTTGTCGACCGTGCGCATGAAACCGTCCGCGCTGCGGTGTGCCACGATCAAATTCGTCTGCAGGTACAATAACGTCCGCGGGGACATCCGGGTCCGCCGCGACCGGAGCGGTGCTTTCCTGTGCATTCGCCGGCAGGCAGGCCAGCCCGAGAAAGAGTAGCAGCAATACAGTTCGTTGAGTTTTATACATCGGAATCACACTATCATAATTGGCATTCTGGTTGGCCGCGTGTCCCGATGGAAGATTCACTAGATTGCACGGCAAACCAAATTGGCTTTGTTTGCGGAATTTTCTTCTTTGTATATGATGTCATTGTAGTCCGGTTCGAAGTTTCGAACGGAAAAACGTTGAAGAAATTCTTATGGACATGCAAAACATTTCACCAGAAAAGCTAATTCTAAAGCTCTCCCTGTATTTTCTGGTGTTGATCGGTGGCATTGTCATTTTGGTTACGCTGTACTCGGATGCATTGCGCTATCTGCCACTTGGTGGCACCCATGCAATGCAAAATACTTCTATCGAGATTACTGAGTCCAGGCTGGATATCAGCAACGCGCCGGCAGTAGCGGACCCAACCAGTGACGCTGTGACACCGGAAACGGTACTGTTTGCAGTAATCTTTCTGTCAGCCAACCTCGCAGGCACCATTATTCTCATGTTGCCCATAGCGTGGACCTATTCAGCGACCAAATTCAGGTCGGGGCCACGCAAGGGTTTTGTCAGGGCGTTGATCGTGCTGCCTATTTGCGCGAGTACCGTGGTGCTGTTGATTCAGGACAGCCTCGCGCTGGCATTTGGTCTGGCCGCTCTTGTTGCTGCTGTTCGATTTCGTGTGGCGCTTAGTGAAGCGCTTGATGGCATTTATATATTTGCCGCCATTTGCGTTGGCCTCGCCGCTGGCATTGGCTACCTGGGCGTCGCCGCCATCATGGCGTTATTCTTTTGCATGACCAATGCCGTACTCTGGAAAATTGATTTCGGGAGAAATCCAATCGACCAGGCAAAACGAGCAGCGCGCAGAAATAAACACGGCGACCTGGCCTGATCGCATCGCCCGGTACGCATTGGATCTCACCATGCCATTAATTCTTTATGATATGCCGCGTTCCGGACACGCACATCGTGTACGGCTTTTACTGTCGATTCTGGACGTGGAATATGAGCAGGTCATGGTCGACATGCCAAACGCGGAGCATAAATCAGCAGAATACTTAAAGCTCAGTCCATTAGGGCAGGTACCGACGCTGGTCGATGGTGACATTGTCATCACAGACTCCACCGCTGCGCTGGTTTACCTGGCAAAAAAATATGCTGCGACCAACTGGTTGCCTGAGGACCCAGCCGGTGCCGCCGCGGTTCAGCGCTGGCTGTCCGCTGCATCAGGTGAACTTTACCGCAGTGTTGTACAGGCACGAGCGGGCCGCCAGTTTCATCGCGAAGTTGATTTCGAGCGGGCCGAAGCGGAAGCAACCCGGCTATTCAACTGGATGCAATCCGAACTGGATCAGGGAACATGGCTGGCCGCCGATCACGCCACCATTGCGGATCTCGCGATGTATTCTTATCTCCGTGTAGCGGACGAAGGAGAGCTTGATTTAGCAGGCTATCCCGCGATCATTCGCTGGCTAGCGGATGTCGAGAAACTGGAGCGATTCGAGCCAATGGTACGGAGCCAAGCACAGCCTTAAACTTTGATTGAGCCCCAAAAACCGTCACATCCGCGATTGCGGCGTCAGCGCCGTGCTCGAATCCTCATGTATGACTTATACACTGCGGTTCTCCGCGCGGCGCTTCCTTGCACTCACGGATGTGACGGTTTTTAAAGACCCAATCAGCCGTTGCGATAGATGTAGCTATACCCATTTATAGCTGGAACGCCACCAAGGTGCGCATAAAGCACTTTCGATCCGGTGGGAAAGAAATCATTGCGCACGAGATCAATCATGCCCTGCATGGATTTTCCTTCATACACCGGGTCAGTAATCATCCCTTCAAGTCGCGCGCAAAGCCGGATCGCATCGTTGGTCTCATCGGACGGCACACCGTAGATCGGGTAGGCGTACTCAGTTTTCAGGACGACATCGTCCGCAGTAATTTCCTGCCCGAGATCGACCAGCGCAGCAGTTTTTTGTGCGATATCCAAAACCTGAGCGTGGGTCTGTTCAGGCGTACCGGATGCGTCGATTCCGATTACGTTTCTGGCGCGACCATCCCTGGCGAAGCCGACAACCATGCCCGCGTGCGTAGACCCGGTCACAGTGCATACAACAATATAATCGAAGCTAAAGCCCAGCGATTTTTCCTGCGCCCTGACTTCTTCTGCGAAGGCAACAAAGCCAAGCCCGCCGAATTTGTGT
>QNFK01000245.1 GCA_003645495.1 Gammaproteobacteria bacterium | reverse complement strand
TCGGCCGCGGCCGGCAATACTTCAGGATTAACCGCAACAATTCTGTTGCCCTCTACTACAACTGAAGCGGGGCTGATCAGCTCGCCCGTCGTTACGTCAATCATTCTGCTTGCGCGGATGACTTTCGTATCAGCAAACGTTTGATTGCCGATGCAAACGCAGAGCAGTGCCAGGGCGCAAAGTAATTTTTGATTTTTCATTAGTTTCACAGTCCGCGAAAAGAATTGAGTTGCTGACCCAGATAGGGCAATGAAAGCGTAACACCCGCTCGCTTCGTTGTCTTAAGGGCGTAAGCACACCGTCGTAATTAGGCTTTAATATAGGGCCGCTGCGATCTGATGGCTATATGCGGTAAATTAGCAGGGCAAAGGACGAACACCATGACTATAGAACAGCCTGCCAACATCGCCGAGGTCTTCGGCATGCTTCTGGTTGCCATCACTTTGATATTTCTAACGGTACAGGTGTGGCAAAATACCAAAGTCCTGAAGTCGTCTGCGGCGAGCTCGGCACACGAAAAGGAGCACAAAAGTGATAGTCCGCATCTTTCGAGCAAAGATTCACAAAAACCGGGTGTCGGAGTTCAAGCGGATGGTGCAGGAACAGTCTATACCCTGGCTGGAGAATTCCGCGGGCATGCTGGGTTATTTTCCTGCAGAGCCGTTCGGCGACAACGAGCAGGAATTCGTGATGATCACATTGTGGCGGGATATAGAATCACTTAAGGCCTTTGCGGGCTCAGACTGGGACAATCCGGTCGTAACAAAAGACGAAGAGCCGCTGGTCGAAGCCATGTTTGCTGATCACTATCTTCGTTTCGATAAAGACAGTTGAGCACACTCGTCCAACCAGTCAGGGGGGAGAAAAAATCCAGTGTTTATCGTACTTCTTAAGTTTTCCAGTAATAAAGAACAGGTCGGCAAATTCATGGAAGGCCACAAGGAATGGATCGAGCGCGGCTTTGACGATGGAGTATTTTTATTGGTGGGCAGTCTTCAACCGGGACTGGGTGGTGCTGTCGTGGCGCATAAAACGTCGCTGTCAGACCTGCAAAGCAGGGTGAATGATGACCCTTTTGTGGCAGAGAACGTGGTCAGTGCAGAAATTATTGAAATCGCACCCGCAAGAGCCGACGAACGACTGCAATTTCTGATGGAGTGAGTATCTTTCGATCAGTCGAATCAGTCAGTATCTGGCTCGTCGTCTTCCGTGTCTTCTTTGCGAATAGAAAATATTCTCGACATGATAATGCCAAGCTCATAGAGCAGGTAGACCGGGACAGCCAGTAAGGTCTGACTGATTACATCGGGTGGGGTCAGGAACATGCCCATGATGAACGCGCCAAGGAATACATAGGGACGTGCCTTGCCGAGTTTGTCTGGTGTAGTCAGGCCGGTCCAGACGATCAGCACTGTCGCAACCGGTACTTCGAAGGCCAGTCCGAAAGCAAACACGATCGTGGTGATGAAATCGAGGAATTGTGCGATGTCCGTCTGCACCTCGACGCCTTCGGGTGCCACCGCGGTAAAAAATCCAAACATCAATGGAAAGACAACGAAATAGGCGAAAGCGATACCCATGTAAAAAAGAATAATGCTCGATGCGAGCAACGGGATCGCAAAACGCTTTTCTTTCTTGTATAGCCCGGGCGCAACGAAAGACCAGATCTGGTACAGAACAACTGGCATCGCGATAAAGAATGCTGCAAAAAAAGTCATCTTGAATGGCGTCAGCAACGGCGACGCTACCTGGGTCGCGATCATAGCGTTGCCGGGCAGGACATCGCGAAGTGGTTCAGAAACCAGTGAAAATATTTTTCTGGAAAAAGGCAACAACGCAACGAAAATAACTACAACCGCTGCGGCAATTTTTAACAATCGGCTGCGCAGCTCGACAAGGTGTGAAAGCAAAGTGCCCTCCGACAGTGCTTCGCTGTTGCCCTCCGTCTTTTTGTCTTCCTCGGTTGTCACGATTTTTCTGTTTTCTCTGCATCAGGCTTGTCTTCCGCCTGGCTTTCCTCTGCGTCTTTCAACTGCACGCTTTGGTCGTCACTTTTTGCAGCAAGCTCATCGTCGTCAATGTAAGCATCGTCATCGCCGTCATCGCCGTCATCGCCGTCATCGCCGACACCACTGCCGGGTTCGTCGGCTGCGTGCTTCGGCGAATACTCATCATCGTCCAGGGGCGCTGTGGAATCAGGTTGTTTAGAGGGTTCGCGAGACGGTGGCTTGATGTCCAGCTCTTTTTCAAAATTGAGTTCATCTTCCAGTTGCCGCTTCATCACGCGCGTCATACGACGGGCCTGGCCCAGCCAGCCGCCCAGTTGATTTGCCACGCGCGGCAATTTCTCCGGACCCAGTACAATGAGCCCGATCAAAAACAGAATGATCAGCTCCCAAAAGCCGATTCCAGACATGGTGGTAAGCCGTACTAAGCCAGGCTAGCTGTGGTTTTCTTTTTTAGGCTCATCGACTGGCGTGCTGTCGAAGCTCGCATCTTTGGACTGGTCGTCGATTTGCTCGGTGGATTCTTTGTCGGCTTCACTGACGGCAGATCGAAATCCTTTAACAGCACTACCAAGATCCGATCCCAGAGTGCGCAGGCGCTTGGTGCCGAATATGGCTAATACGATGACAAGGACGATCAATAATTGAACCGGGCCGATGTTGGCAAACATCCTTCAAACTCCTGGGGACTAACCCCTTTTTCCTAAATTAATTAACGGTTTCGACCGCACAGTTAAGAGCGGGGGCGAATTATGTTCATGATACCCCCGCCAGTGCAACAAAACCGTACCAAAGTCACGCCTCCAGCCAGAAGGTAACGGGACCCTCATTAACGAGTGATACCTGCATATTTGCGGCGAAAACGCCCGTTTCAACACTATCCAGCCGGTTTTTGCACTCCACTACAAAGCGATCGAAGTATTCGCGGCCTTTATCCGGTGGCGCGGCGCTGGTAAAGCTGGGACGGGTGCCCTTTCGCGTATCGGCCGCCAGAGTGAACTGCGGAACCACCAGCAGCTCAAGGCTCAGCTGCAGCAGGCTAAGGTTCATACGGCCCTCATCATCCTCGAATACGCGGTAACCAAGCACCCTTTCCACCATTCGCGTGACCGTTGCCGGGCTGTCCTCGGGCTGTACCGCTAGCAACACCAGCAGGCCGGGCCCGATTTTGCCGCTGATATCGCCATTAACGACAACTTTTGCCTCACTAACACGCTGAATCAGGGCAATCATGGTCCAAAACACCTCCAAAAGCGGGTTTTGCACCCGTAAAGGCGCCAATCATACGGAAATGTGCCGGTTTGCCAAATTTTGCGTCGGGCGGAATAAGTGCTGTTTTTGACTCCATCATCCACTTACACAGGCATCAACGAGCATCGCTTCATGGCAGGCTGGGGCAGCGGGAGGAAAGCCGGGACTTCGCTAAAAGACGAGTGGATCTCGCGGCAACATCCGTCCAGGGACGGCCGGATCGGGCTTTGACCCGCCTTCCCGCACCAGGGATGGAGGGGCCCCGGTCAGCAGATCGGGGCCTTTTTGAATTCTTTTCGGAAAAGAAAACCACAAAAAGCGAATAAATGCTCGATAAACAGCATGTATATTCCACCAAAGCGAAAAACAGGCTTAATGTGGGCAATACAGTTAACTATTTCGCGCTAATTAACGCAACTATGGAGATCGTCTTGCGCTAAAAAGCAGTTTGCAGCGCCGGGCAAGCCCTCTACACTGTGCGGCCACCCATTACCTGCATCGGGAACCACCACGCATGAAAAGACGACAATTTGTAACCGGACTGGCAATGGCCGCCGGGGCGACTGCCTGCAGCCAGGAACAGGCGGCAAGCCCTGGCGCAAGCAAGGCGTCACAAGAGACTTTCGAG
This sequence comes from Gammaproteobacteria bacterium, assembly GCA_003645495.1. Taxonomy (GTDB): domain Bacteria; phylum Pseudomonadota; class Gammaproteobacteria; order Steroidobacterales; family Woeseiaceae; genus SZUA-117. The sequence goes on along the minus strand of QNFK01000245.1, from coordinate 376 downwards.
TGGAACCTGGTCACTTCCTGGCCGGCTGGACTACCCGGCGTGGGGGTCGGCGTCGAAAACCTGGTGCGGCGTATCGACATAGCATCGAATGGCAGGCTGAAGATTAAGGTCTACGCCGGTGGCGAGCTGGTCCCGGCGCTTGAGGTACTGGACGCTGTCAGCCGTGGAACGGTCCAGATGGGGCATGACTCTGCTTATTACCATCGTGGCAAGGTGCCGGCAGCGCAATATTTTACAGTGGTACCGTTCGGCCAGACTGTCCACGAGATTAATGCGTGGCTCTATTACGGCGGCGGCCTTGAGCTGTGGCGGGAAATCTATGAACCATTCAACGTCATCCCGTTTCCGGCGGGCAACCCGGGCACACAAATGGCGG
>QNFK01000244.1 GCA_003645495.1 Gammaproteobacteria bacterium | reverse complement strand
TTAACCATATGTGTAACGACATGGAACAGGTACATGACCCGAAACTTATTCCTGATCGCATCCGCCAGGATGTGAGTCGCAGCCCGGGTGGCGACAGTCGCTTGTTCTTTAACAACTGCGTCGGTTGCCACACTGGTATGGACCCGCTGACGCAGGCGTTTGCTTATTACAACTTCGATGAAACCAGCGGCAGTATCGAATATACGCCTGGTGTAGTGCAGTCCAAGTATTTCAATAATGACGCCAATTTCGAGTTTGGCTACAGGACACCGGATGATTCCTGGGACAACTACTGGCGCGAAGGCCAGAACCAGTACCTCGGCTGGAGTCCGTCGTTGCCCGGTTCGGGCAGTGGCGCGAAGTCCATGGGTGAAGAGCTCGGCAACAGCGACGCATTCGCCAGCTGCCAGGTAAAGAAAGTATTCAGAGCAGTCTGCCTGCGAGAACCTGAAGATGCTGCCGATCGATTCCAGGTAAGCCAGATGGTCACTTCGTTACAGGCGGGATACCGCATGAAACAGACATTCGCGGAAGCGGCTGTCTATTGCATGGGCCAGTAGGAGACTATGACAATGACTAAAGCAAGCAGAATTGCTGTGGCCCAGGCCCAGGTAATCAGTGGGCGTAGCGTACGCGCGATACGTCTCATCATGGTTGCCGGTTTGTCCGCTATCGTGCTCGCAGCCTGTGGCGGCGGCGCACAAACGACGGACAACCCGATTACCAGCATCACGCCACCGTCGACCTACTCCGGCCCACCGCCGCAGACCGCCGACGTACAGGCTTTCAAACTGAGTGTCTGGGACAACATCCAGGCAAGCAATCGATGTGGTGGTTGTCACGTACCGGGCGGAATTGGCACCGGCTCGTTCGCCCGCAACGATGACATCAATATTGCGTATCAGGAAGCCAACATCGGTATCCGAGCTAATCTCGCAGTACCCTCCGATTCGCAGATGGTGACCAAGCTTAATGAAGGTCATAACTGCTGGCTTACTGACAATGCGGCTTGTGCTGACATCATGACCACCTGGATTGAAGGCTGGGCAGGTGCAACATCCGGCGGTGGACGCCAGATTGTGTTGAATCCGCCGCCTTCTGTAGATCCTGGCGCGAGTAAGAACTACGCTGATGCGACAGTTGCGAATTTCGCAACCCTGGTACATGGCCCGGTTCTGGAAACATACTGTGCCGGTTGTCATTCAACACAAGCACCGACCTCACAACAACCATACTTCGCTGAAGCGGACGCGGCAGTTGCTTTTGAAGCAGCCAAACCGAAAATGGATCTTGATGATCCGTCCGCTTCGCGATTCGTCTTGCGCTTGCGCGACGAGTTCCATAACTGCTGGACCAGCAACTGCGCGAACGATGCTGCTGTGATACAGGCCGCTATCCAGGCTTTCGCCGATACCGTCCCGTTGACACAAATCGACCCGACGTTGGTATTCAGTAAGGCATTGCGGATTGTGGATGGCACGGTGGCATCAGGCGGCAACCGTTATGAAAACGCACAGATTGCTTTGTGGGAATTCAAAACCGGCGGCGGCACGACAGCATTCGACACCAGTGGTGTTGAACCGGCAATCAACCTGACACTTTCAGGCGACGTCGCGTGGTTCGGTGGCTGGGGCATTACAATCAATGATGGTAAAGCTCAGGGCTCAACGTCCGCCAGTAAGAAATTGCATGACGTGATCAAGGGCACCGGTGAGTACTCCATCGAAGCCTGGGCTACTCCAGCCAATGTCACACAGGAGATGGCACGTATCGTGAGCTACTCCGCAGGCGACACCGCGCGTAACTTCACCTTGCAACAGACACTGTATAACTACGACTTCAGGCAACGCACCACGGAAACCAGCCTGAATGGTGAGCCGGCATTGTCGACACCTGATGCAGCTGAAGTTTTGCAGGCAACACTGCAGCATGTAGTCGCAACCTACGGACCTGTTGAAGGCCGCAAACTGTATGTTAATGGCCAGCTGGTCACACAAACAGATCCGGTTGCCGCTGGTTCGCTGGTGGACTGGCAGGATACTTTCGCCCTGGTTCTCGGTAACGAGGCATCTGGCGACGGACTCTGGCAGGGCACATTGCGTCTCGTCGCGATCCACGATCGTGAATTGAGCCAGGAACAGGTCACGCAGAACTACGACGTTGGTGTTGGTGAGAAATTCTTCCTGCTGTTCAGCGTCGAAGACATCATCAATGTGCCGACAGCGTACATACTGTTCGAGGTCGCTCAGTACGACAACTACAGCTACCTGTTCACACGTCCGCATTTCCTGACGCTCGATCCGACTCAGCAACCAGAGGGCATTCCTATTCAGGGTCTGCGCATCGGCATCAACGGTACCGAGGTCAACAGGAGCCAGAGCTACGGCAACATGGATGACACTTTAAGTGCCAGCCTGTTTACCGAGCTCGGACAGCCACTGTCCAATCTCGGCACGGTTATTCCGCTTGAGAAAGGGCCGGCTGACGATGAGTTCTTCCTCACGTTCGACCTGCTTGGTACGCAGAGTTACGTGCGCACCAGTGATCCGGCGTTGGTCATCACAGAAACTGATCTGCCGCCGGCACAACGCATTGGCGTACGCACATTCGACGAGATCAACGCGACAATGAGTGCCATTACAAGTGTTAGCCCTGAGGAAATGAATGTCGACATGACGTTCCAGAGCCTCAGGCAGTCATTGCCGACCATTGAAAGCCCGGCAGCATTTTTGTCTTCGCACCAGGTTGCTATTGCGCAGCTGGCGATCGAATACTGCAATGCTCTGATCGAGGATCGTGGCTCGATATCAGCTGCCGCATACTTCCCGGGATTCAATTTCGGTGTATCGCCGGCAAGCGCTTTCGTGAACCGTGACGCATTGATCACACCGCTGATTGATAACGCCATGGGTATTGCGATTCAAACGCAACCGGATTTCGTGGACGTCAGAGATGAGCTCGGCTATGTCGCCTTTAATGGCGTACGACCGGACAACCTGATCGACCGATTAATCTCGGGCGGCACGGATACACGTTCAATCGCCAAGGGTACTTGTGCAGCCGTAATTGGCAGTGCGGTTACGCTGGTTCAGTAGACAGAATAAAAGGATAGAGGCATATAGTTATGGCTAAGAAACGTAATGTCAGGCACTACGATGACCCGTTGCGCCACACTGATCACGCGCGACCGGTAACCCGTCGCGACTTCGTATCACAGGGATTTCTGTCGGGATCAGCAATGGCCCTGGGTGGCGGTGTAATGAGCCTGTTCTCAAACCCGCGCGATGCATTTGCGGCGTTGTCAGATGACCTGCAACCGCTGCTGGCCAATCCGTGCAATATCGCCACGGTTGGCGCCGGCAAGATACCGTTCATCTGCTTCGATCTCGCCGGTGGTGCGAATATTTCCGGATCCAACGTACTGGTTGGCCAGGAAGGCGGCCAGATGGATTTCCTGAGTACCTCAGGATACGAGAAGGTCGGCCTGCCTGGCGACATGGTGCCAGGTCTCAATGATCCGATCACCGGCCTGCCCTATGCCAATACCGATTTCGGCCTGGCATTTCATAGCGACAGCGCCTTCAAGCGTGGCATGGAAGCCAGCATGACACCCGGTCGCGGTACGCAACTCAATGGTGCCATTATCCCGGCTCGTTCCGACAATGACACCGGCAACAATCCGCACAATCCGCTGTACGGCATAGCCAACGCGGGCGCGGATGGTTCAATTCTTACACTCGCGGGCACCGAGAACTCGGATTCGGGTGGTAACTCGATGATTCCGGCCATGATGATGGATCCGGAATTACGACCGACCAAGGTCGACCGTCCAAGTGACGTCACCGCCCTGGTCGATACTGGCCAGCTGGTCGGCATCCTCGGTCCGGACGATGCTACTGCGGTAATGGAATCAATCTATCGCATTAGTTCAGACAAGATGACCACGGCGGATGCCGGGCAAACAGTAAGTGCCGGTGCCGTTGTTAAGGACATGGTCCGCTGCGGCTACCTGAAGTCGGCTGACATCGCTGATCGATTTGGTGGCACGCCACTGGATCCGGGTGGAGACCCGATGATCGTCGGTCCGAATGGCATCTTCACAGACGCTGAATTCAACGGCGGCGGTCGCGACGGCAGCTCTTTCCGCAAGACTGCTTCGATAATGAAACTGGTGATCAATGGTTTTGCCGGCGCCGCTTGTATCGAAATGGGTGGTTACGACTACCACGGTGGTGCTCGTGCCGAAGGCGAGGTCAAAGACTTCCGCGCC
>QNFK01000243.1 GCA_003645495.1 Gammaproteobacteria bacterium | reverse complement strand
GGTTGAGGAATATTGTAATTAGGGTGAGGTAGGTCTTGTTCCAGAGGTTTGTTCTTTTGGGCGGGTTTGGTTGGCCAGGTTTTGCAAACAATTAAGGGCATGTCTTGCGACATGCCCTTAATTGTTTGTCGCCCGTCGGGACGGGCTTCAACGAGGCCTTGCTACAGTTTTTGAGTTTCGAGTAAGTTTGGTTAGCTACATTTTTTAGTACGCAATTATTGGTATTTATGGGTTTTCACCTGCCTGTAGGAGCGGCTGTCTCAAAGGGCGTGCTTTGGTCTCGGGATGTGGGGGTGTGCGGGAGCAAAGATGCCGCGAATGACGACTTTCGTAAGAAAACCGAAGTCTGACCCCATTTTCTCTCTCATTCTTCGCGTTACAATGCCGCTTCATTTGTGAGGAGAACCGCGTTTGGCCTCAGGACCTGAAGTCGGCGTCAAACAACCCCAGGCTTACCTGCCCGACTTTTGTGCCGCCGGCACGGTCCTGGTAATCCTGCTGGTTGCCGAGCTTGTGGCTATCGTCCTCACGCTTGCCGCATACGTTCCCGGTTCATTTCTGACCGAGCTTGCGAAGATGTCGATGTACGTGCTGTGGCTGGCGTTACTGGGTGACGCTGCCTTGTGCCTGATCCGCCCCTGGGCTGAAAAACAGGGCCACACGCAAGCATTCGTCATCTGTTTCGTTGTACTGGCAGTCGTGTGCCTGGTGCTGGCGGAGCTCAGTTATCAGCTAACCGGAATTTTTGCCGAGGCCGTCATCATCAATGACTCGCACGGCGGATTTCTCCTGCGCACCTTCGCCATCAGCACCATCGTCATCGCACTGGCGATGCGTTACCTGTACATATCCAGCGAGTGGCGGCGCACTATCCAGCTCGAGGCGCAGTCGCGAATCAGCGCGTTGCAGGCCATGATTCGTCCACACTTCCTGTTCAACACCATGAATACGATTGCCTCACTGACAAGAAGTGACCCGCAACAGGCTGAAGAGGCCGTCGAAGATCTTGCCGACCTGATGCGTGCCAATCTTGGCGTGCAAAAAGACCGTACAACATTGAAAGAGGAACTTGAGGTTGCCGCAATTTACCAGCGCATCGAAAAACTTCGGCTGGGCGACCGGCTCAGGGTGCGCTGGGATGTGGCTGAACTGCCGATGCGCGCATTGATACCCAGCCTGACCATTCAGCCATTGCTCGAAAACGCCATTTACCACGGTATAGAACTGTTGCCTGATGGCGGCGAAGTAAAGGTTAGTGGCAAACGCGTTGGTGACAACCTGGAAATCAGCATGACGAATCCGGTTGCAACCGACCAGAGACGCAAGAAAAGCGGCAATAAAATGGCCGTATCCAACATCCTGCAGCGATTCGAGCTCGCGTACGGTCATCGTGCAACTGTGGATGTGCGGGAGTCAGAAACTGAATACTCGGTGTGGCTGAAATTCCCCTGCGATGAGACCGGCGCGTGAATGTACTGATTGTCGACGATGAAGCGCCTGCTCGTGATCGCCTGCGACAATTGCTGGAGGACGGCGGCGAACATGTTGTTGTCGGTGAGGCCGGTAACGGTCGTGAGGCGCTGGAATTAGCCGGAAAACTCAATCCTGACGTTGTCTTGCTGGATATTCGCATGCCGGGACTTGATGGGGTGGAAACCGCGCATCACCTGAACAGCTTTGATACGCCACCAGCCGTGGTATTTACGACAGCGTATGACGAATATGCGATTGACGCCTTTGATGCGAACGCGATCGGCTATGTATTGAAACCTGTGCGCAAGGAGCGCCTGGACAAGGCGCTCGCCCAGGCCGCTCGCCTCGGCCACAATGTGCTGGGTGAGGTTGCAAGGCAGTCTGGCATCGCCGAACAACGCCAGCATGTATGCGCCCGACTTCAGGGTGAACTGAAACTGATACCGGTCAGCGAGGTACATTATTTCCTTGCTGACCAGAAGTACGTCTGCGTCGCTCACAAAAATGGGCGCGACCTTATCGATGATTCGCTAAAATCCCTGGAGGACGAGTTCGCCGATACTTTTGTACGCATTCATCGCGCCGCGCTGGTCGCTGTCAGCAGTATTGGATCATTGCAAAAAACAGAAGATGGACGCACCCGGGTCCAGCTTCGCGACCCAGGGCCCGACAACAATAATGGCGACGATCTTTTCATCAGTCGCCGACATCTTACGGACGTAAAACGCCGCCTCAGGAAGGGATGAATCAGCTGGATATTCGAATTGCAACGCGAAAGAGCGAACTTGCGCTGTGGCAGGCTGAGCATGTCGCTGCAAAGCTCCGCGCGCTGCCACAGGTTGCCGAAGTCGTACTGGTCCCGTTGTCGACACGCGGTGATGAAATTCTCGACAAGAGCCTGCAGAAAATCGGCGGCAAGGGTCTTTTCATCAAGGAACTCGAAGTGGCGATGCAGACTGGTGAGGCTGACATCGCCGTTCACTCGATGAAAGATGTGCCGGCCGACATGCCCGAAGGGTTTTGTATTGCGGCAGTACTGGAGCGCGCCAGCTCGGCCGATGCGTTTGTCTCCGCCAGCGAAAAGACTTTTGCTCAATTGCCACATGGTGCGCGCATAGGCAGTTCCAGTCTCAGGCGCCAGGCGCAACTAAAAGCGCAGCGACCCGACGTGGATGTGCAGCCATTGCGCGGTAACGTAAACACGCGCCTGCAGAAACTTCGTGATGGTCAGTACGATGCAATCATCCTGGCCAGCGCTGGTCTGCAACGACTGGGCCTGCAATCGAATATCACCGAAGAATTCAGCGCGGAGCAAATGCTGCCGGCCGCAGCCCAGGGAGTCATCGGCATCGAATGCCTGCAGGATCGCAGCGAGTTACGTGAGATATTGGCAGCGCTTGAACATGCGGCGACGAAAAAAACGACCGACGCGGAACGTGCTGTAGCTGCAACGTTACAAGCCAATTGCCAGTCACCGGTTGCGAGCTTCGCCAGCATAGATGGGGACATTCTGACGATCGAGGCATTGGTGGCTTCACCTGATGGCAGCACGGTACTGCGGGAAAAAACTTCCGGTCGCGTGGAAGATGCGGCGATTCTCGGTGAACAGGTTGCGACACGTCTGCTCGAAAGTGGTGCTGGTGCGATGCTCGAAGAGGCCGGGGAGTGAGCGAAGGCGCACTTGCCGGATACGGGGTGCTGGTGACCCGTCCTGTTGCACAATCCGGCGAGCTGGTGGACGCAATTGAAGACGCAGGTGGCCAGGCTATCCGTTTTCCGGTTATGGATATCGACGGCGCTGCCGCCGCCGACGTCGCGAAAGCATTCGCTGATTTGCCGCAACCCGATATCATCGTATTTGTCAGTCGTAACGCAGTCATCTACGGTTTGGCCGCCATAAATACTGTGGACGCATTAATCGCCGTAATCGGACCCGCGACAAAAGCCGCCGTTGAAAAAAACGGCGCACAAGTCGATATCGTTCCTGAGCAGGGAAGCGACAGCGAGCAACTGCTCGCCCATCCGAACCTGCAGGACGTCGAGGGCAAGACGATTACGATAGTTCGCGGCGAACACGGTCGTGAGAAACTCGCTGAGACCCTGCGTTCGCGTGGCGCCAGCATCAGTTATTTGCCGGTATATCAACGTCAGCTGCATAGCGCATCTGCAGGCGAGCTTGCCGCACTCGATAAATCCTGGCATGACGGGGAGGTCGATTGCGTGACCGTGATGAGTGTGGAAACGCTGCACAATTTGCTGCAGTTGATACCGTCGGCCTGTCGCGAGCTGTTGGTAGAAACGCCACTGGTGGCGCCCAGTGCTCGTGTGATACAAACGGCTGAGGAGTCAATTCCCGGAATTTCGACAGTTCTGGCACCGGGGCCACAGACTGCCGATATAATCAGTGCATTGATCGAACTACGGCAATCCGGACAGAGTAAATGAGCAAGAAAGAGATCACCGATTCAAAAGAAGAAACTGGCGATGAGAACGACGCTGTCGAGGACGCGACCAGTACCGATGAAGCAGAGGTATCGCAGGACTGGACGCCTGAGTCAGCAGATATGAGTTTCAGCTCGGCAACGGCGGAAACAGAAGCTCCGGCCGCCGTGCCCGCCCGCAAACGAGGCAGCAGCTTACTCACCTGGCTCGCCCTGCTCCTGTCTCTGACTGCGCTCGGAGCGTTTGCCGTCGATTACCTGTGGAACCGCAGTACTGCCGGGGCGATTAGCAAGAACGAAGCCGCCATAGCGACATTATCAACGTCAGTCAGGGCCTCCAGGGACGCGCTCGCCGCGCTC
>QNFK01000242.1 GCA_003645495.1 Gammaproteobacteria bacterium | reverse complement strand
CGCGGCTGGGAGCTCGTTGCACGACTGTGCGGATAGTAACGTGGGAGGGGTTTCCAGCCGCGACTGTGGATGCCCGGCCGCTGCGGGAAATTGCGCCGATAAGAGTTGCTAAAATCAAGTCGCTGACAAAGGAAATAGATTTGCATACCAGTCTATGCAGTCATTTCACTTTCCCCCAACCAGAATAAGTGGGACAGCAGTGGGTCGAACCGATTTCATTCCACTAATTCGGTTTGACCTCTTTATCCTATTTCACTAAGTGCGCCCATTCGCTACATCCGCCTGGTAGTCATTCAAAACTTCCGTCATTAGCTGAATGTCGCTCTCAAACGTCTCGGGCAACAGGGGCCCGAAACTAAATCTAAACATATCCATGTATGGACTCACATAGCCTGGGTCCTTCGAATGTGGTCTGCCCATGTCGCAATCCCGGCCTCCCAGAATCGCCGCGCCTCGCTTGAATAAGCGTTTGTTCAGGTCATCACAGTTCAATCCTCCTGGTAACTGCATCCAGTGATAAAACCCGCCGTTACCTGTAAACACTTTCAGGCCCATTTTTTCGAAAGCCTCTGCATAGCGTTGTCGCTGCCAGTTGTAATGCGCCTCAATAGCTTTGCGCTGCAGCGCAACTCGCTCCGGTTCGAACAGTTTCACGGCATACATCTGGCTGGGATGCGATACCCCACCCATGCCGAAAGAACTGAAATTCGATAGGGTCTGGATGTTCTGTTTCGATGCGATAATCCAACCGATACGAATTCCGGGAGATTGCAGGCCTTTGGTACAAGCACCGGAAAGGAATACATTGGAATTGTCCAAATCCTTCACATACTGCAAGCCGCTGACCGACGGCGAGTGATACATCTCATACGCTTCATCCAACAGTATTCCGTTTTTCGATGCCTCTGCCATTTGCATGAGTTCTTGCAACTCATCGCCCGCGCGCGCATGTCCGGTAGGGTTGCTTGGATTGGAAATCACCGGAAACAGCATGGTCTTGTGATTCAGGCCACTACGGTCGAAGTACTCGGCATTGCCTGGGTGAAAATTATTCTCCGGCATCATCGAGACTGTTTTCCAGTCTGTGTTCGTCTGCGTCAGGATATCCAGATACGCTGGCCACTCGACGTTGCCAATTCGAACTTGAACGTTCTTTTTCAGGAAGGAAAGGACTGTGTAAATGCCCGGCCGACCGCCTGCGAAGATCATCACATTGTCGGGCGTAATGCTCGAGCCGTAGTATGTGTTGTAGTAATCGACAATTGTCTCGCGCAACAGCGGATGACCCCCGGCTTTCGGATAGAACCGGTCTTCCCAATTCACCTCGACTGCCGGTGGAATTTCCGGCCCATTAAATTTTTCCAATTGCGTCGTGAGAGGAAAACCCTGCGACCATGGATGCGTACCTTCGGTACCCATGAATTGCCCAAAAGCATCATTGAACGCGTATAGCGTTTCGTATATCCCCATCGGGGGGACGTCGTCGAGCAGGAATGAGTTCGTGCTTTTTTGGTTCTGCGTCATGCTTTGTCCAGAAGTTCTCACGTGTCAATCGGGCACTATGTCCCTAGTGCTGAAAGCAGGTCAACAGGCAAATTATTGATCTACTGGGAAGTTGGCGACTTGACATGATTGGCTGAAACTGCGTATTGTATACAGTATGCAGTTAATTAGTCGCCCAAATATCAGCACAGACATCGCGGAGCAGATTCGGGACATGATAACCAACGGTGTCCTGCCTGCTGAAAGCCGCATTAACGAAGTTCATTTGTCGGAGCAGCTCGGTGTCAGCCGAACGCCGCTGCGCGAAGCACTCGCCGCGCTTGTCTCAGAGGGCGCACTTGAGAATCGACCGCGCAAGGGCAACTTCGTTCGCCCTCTTACACGCGAGGAATTTGAATCTGTCTACGGGATTCGACCGATACTTGATCTCGAAGCATTGCGGCTCTCCGGCATTCCCAAGCCGGAAGAAATCGATCGCCTCGCCGAGTTGAACGAGAAATTGAGCGAGGCGAAAACTGCGCGTACACGAATCGCCCGCGACGACGAGTGGCATTTGTTGTTGGTTCAAAACTGCAACAACGAGGTCTTACTGGACATGATTCGACAGTTCATTCTTCGCACGCGACGTTATGAGATCGCCTACCTACGACATTCGGACAACGCGAGCACCGCCTACGACGAACACCTGGCGATTATTCATGCGTTGCGCAAGGGTGATCTGGCTGCCGCTTGTGATGGGCTAAATAAAAACTTAACGAGTGGCATAAGCCCAATTCTCGAATGGCTTGACGAACTGGAAGCGCAAAACAAATGAAACGAACTAAAAAATACCTGGCTGCGATTTTGCTAATGATCCCATTGTTTGCTTGTGCCGAAGAAGGAAGCAATCTGAGCGGGCTCTGGGAATCTTACAAACGATTCGGACCAGACGTGCACGGACCATTGCTGATCGACGAGCGCTTACAAAGCGCTGAGGCCGGGCCCTACATCGTCGATGTGACAAATGATGGAGACTCGATCAGCTTTTCACTACCGGACGATCAAGGGCGATTCATCGGGCAGCTTAAAGGTCAGTCAATCCAAGGCCACTGGATTCAGCCGCCACCGCAACAGATCGGCCAGAACATGGCATCGCCAATAGTTCTCGAAAGAATTGATAACGGTATGTGGCGCGGCGATATTCGCCCTCGGGCGAGCGAATACACTTTCTTCCTTCCGATTAAGTCGGGAGCAGATGGAGCGCTAACAACCTTTCTCAGAAATCCCGATCGCAATCTCGGAATATTCACAAACATCCGACGAATTGAACAGAACGGCAGCGCACTGTCATTTATTGGCGGCTTCTTCCGAAGCACTGATGAGCAGGTACTGGCAAGTGGCTCTTACGACGAAGAATACGATGTAATCACCATGGTGTTGCCACCGTGGCGCGGTGGAACTTACGATTTCCAACGCGTACCTGACGACACAAACAGTCATTTTCATGCCAGATCTAAAAACGCATCGCCGTGGAAATACACGCAACCGCCAGAACTGGACGACGGTTGGAATACATCGACGCTTGCAGACGTTGGGCTCGACGAGGCACCGATCCGTCAAATGATCGACGAAGAGATTCGGACCCTTGATGATAATCTCCATTCACACCGCGTTCACGGCGTACTTATCGCTCGAAACGGGAAGCTCGTTGTGGAGGAATATTTCCACGGTTTCGACCGGAATACGCCCCACGACACACGATCGGCGAGCAAGAGCATGGCGTCGATGCTGGTAGGCGCGGCGATGGAGGCCGGTTTTGATGTCAGCGTCGATACGCCCGTCTACGAAACGATGCGTGGACAATCGACAGACAGAGAATTACGTAAGCAGGCAATGACACTCAAGCACCTGCTTACAATGTCATCAGGATTCTACTGTGACGACAATGATTCAGATGCACCTGGCAACGAAAACACATTACAGGAGCAGCAGGACGAGCCGAACTGGTACAAGTACACGCTCGATCTTCCGATGGCCTATGACCCGGGCACGAACGCAATCTACTGCAGCGCCAACAGTAATCTCATAGGTGCGGTGCTCAGTGGAGCCACCGGCGAGAGTCTGATGGATTTATTTGCTGACCTAATCGCGAGGCCGCTCGGAGTAAAACAATATTACCTTGGTTTGCAGCCGACCGGAGAACCCTACCTCGGTGGTGGCGCACATTGGCTGCCACGAGACTTCATGAAGCTCGGCCAGGTCATGTTGAACGGAGGCACCTGGAACGGACACAGAATTGTCAGCGAAGAATGGGCTGCCGAATCGACGCAGGCACAAGTCAAAATAGGCGATCGCGATTACGGGTATCAATGGTGGATAAACGAATACCCATTTCGGGATGGCACCGTGCACGCATTCTTCGCCGCGGGCAATGGTGGGCAGATCATCATGGGAATACCAGAGCTGGACCTGCTAATTGCCTTCTACGGCGGCAACTATTCCGATGCAGTACTGTACCGCGCTCAGAACGTTCTAATCCCGGAGTACATCCTGAAGTCGGTGAAGTCTGCTGTTAAGAGCCTATAAAAAAGAAAAGGTGTCAAAAAAAGAAAAGGTGTCAGGTTTATTTGTTTCAGTCGACAAGTAAACTTGGCGCCTTTTTCGAAGCGACAGACGTCATTGCGAGGAGCGAAGCGACGCGGCAATCTCTATCAGGTTGTCGTAATGCAGAACGAAGCCGCGCGACAGCGTCGGGAGATTGCCACGCCCTCCGGGCTCGCAATGACGTCTGTTTCTTCG
>QNFK01000241.1 GCA_003645495.1 Gammaproteobacteria bacterium | reverse complement strand
CAGGGTGATTCAGCGTCGGTTAAATATCCCTGGCGAAAGCCAGTTCGTGGTCGTTGTAAGTAACGCCGCCCACAACGCGCAGTTTGCTATCCATCATCTTTGCCAGCGTTTCATTGATCAGGAGCGGGTGATTGCCATGAATGATCTCCCAGTCGACTTCCACACCGGTGCCCATTGCCGCACCTTTCGCTGCATTTTCGACGCGCTGCCAAATTTCCTTGACGATGCTCGCCTGCGGATTGCGCACGTAGTAATACACCTCCGCAAAATCGGGGACCACATTTGGCGCATTTCCACCGGCAGTAATGACGTAGTGAATACGCGTTTCCTGCGGGACATGCTCACGCATCATGTTGATCATGTAATTAAATGACTCTACGCCATCGAGTGCGGAGCGCGCTTTCTCCGGTGCACCAGCCGCATGCGCAGATACGCCGCGGAAACGAAACTTTGCCGATCGATTTGCGAGCGTCGTACGTGCGGCCGCGGAGTTTCTGTCACCCGGGTGCCAATGCAACGCAATGTCGACATCGTCGAATAGTCCTGCGCGAACCATATATACCTTGCCGCTACCGCCCTCTTCCGCCGGAGTACCCAGTATTCTTATCGTACCGGGCGTACCACTCTCTTCGAGCCAGTGTTTGATCGCGATTGCTGCACCTATTGAACCGGCGCCGAAAAGGTTATGACCACAGGCGTGGCCTGCCGCTTTTCCCTGGATCGGCGAGCGGCCAGGGACGGAGTCCTGATTGATCCCGGGAAGTGCATCAAATTCGGCCAGAATCGCGATAACCGGTCCGCCACTGCCATAGTTTGCAACGAATGCTGTCGGAATACTGGCAACGCCAGCCTCTATGGTGAATCCTTCGGCCGTCAACGTATCCTGCAACAGTGTGCTGCTCTGGGTTTCCTGGTAGCCAACCTCCGCGAATTCCCAGATAGTGCGCGCGATATCGGCAGTGTCCTCGTAGCGACTGTCGATAAAGTCGATCACTGCGTCGCTGTCCTGTGCATTTGCGTACGAAAGTGGAGCCAGAACTGCTGCGCCTATAAGAAGAATTGATTTTTGAAACATGACCGCCCCCCGGCTTAGTGATATCTGCGTCGATTCATTACCGACGATCTATTGTTATACGAAAAACGCCAACAAGCCTAATTCAATTTTGATCTGGCTGCTTCGGTGTTGTCATCTATTCGCGGCTAAAGCCGCTCCTACAGTCCGCAGTAAACTGTAGGAGCGGCTGTCTAGACTAATGTACGTAGTCTCAGCGTTCAGAAAGGTACAAAAGCGAAGACGCCGCGAATAGATGACTTACGATAATTAGCCTCCAATACCACTTATCGGATGACGCTGGCAGAGGTTTGGTGAATATCATAAGCTCGCCTGACAGAATCAATCCTTAAGACCGGAGAATAAGAATATGAAATGGTCTAACGTCGTACTGTTTGCCGCGCTTTCTTTCGGACTCGCGCTTACCGGGCAAAGCACCGCGCAACATCGAACAGCCGACGAATCGTTCACTATGGCGCTTACCGGCGACTCGATCATTACGCGCAAGCTATCGGTTTATGACGAACCGGAATTTCTGCAGATGATCGACCTGATCCGATCCGCAGACCTGGCATTCACCAACCTCGAGATGTTATTTCACAATTATGAACCCTACCCGATGGCAGAGAGTGGTGGCACCTGGATGCGCGGCGACCCCGAGCTCGCGAAAGAACTGGCCTGGGCGGGTATCGATATGGTGTCCCGCGCGAACAACCATACCGGTGACTATGGCGCGCTCGGCATGCGGCTGACCAGCAAGTATGTGGAAGAAGCCGGCATCGTGCATGCCGGAGTCGGCAACAGTCTCGCAGAAGCGCGCGAGGCAAAATTCCTCGAGACCGCCAAGGCTCGTGTCGCTCTGATCTCCATTTCATCCAGCTTCGCCAATCACATGCGTGCCGGCAGGTCGCGAGACGATATGCCGCCGCGGCCCGGACTGAATCCGTTACGTTACAAGACTACGTACGTGCTGCAAGAGGCCGAATTTGAAGGCGTGCGCCAATCCGCCGAATCACTGGGACAGTTCACCAATCAGGATGGCGAACCGACGGGCGTCGACGAAGAAACTCCCGGTGAGATGAAGGTCTTCGGCAGGAACTTTGCTGTCGGTGACGACGCCATAATTCGCCTGGACGTCAATGAGGACGATGTCAGGGAAATATCTGCAGTCGTCAGTAACGCGAGCCGCGTTGCAGATTTCACAATCGTGACGATACATGCGCACGAACACGGTGGCCGGCGCGAGATCCCCGCTGATTTCCTGCCAGTGTTCGCCCGTGCAATGATTGAGGCGGGTGCTGATGTCTTTGTCGGCCATGGGCCGCATGCGTTGCGTGGCATAGAAATTTTTCAGGGCAAACCAATCTTTTACAGCCTCGGCGACTTCATGTTCCAGAATGAAACCCTGTTGCGCCTGCCAGCAGACAATTACGACGCGCTTGATCTCGATGATGAGGCGCATGTCGCCGACTTTAACGATGCGCGTTATAAAGATGACACCACAGGATTTCCTGTGATTCCCGATATATGGGAATCTGTTATTGCCGTGCCAACATTCAACGATCGCCAGCTGACAGAACTGAAGCTCTATCCGATCAGCCTGGGTTTTGGCGCACCGCGACAGGTCCGCGGTCGGCCGTTGTTTGCCGACGAGGACCTTGGCGCAAAAATTATTAGCGATTTAAAAGAATTATCCGAACCGTACGGCACCGAAATTGAAATGCGCCGTGGGATTGGCTACGTATTACTTCCGACAGACGATTAACCCCAGGAACAACAGATGATCTTGAAAAAATTCACCTACCTGCAACAACTCTCACTGACAACACTCCTGACGTTGCTACTGGGTACGACCGCAATCGCGCAGGAAGATACGACGCACGAAGTACTGGCGCTTTATACAAAAGAGATTGCAGCGATTAATGCGGATAGCAGGGTCAAAGCAGCGATGGAGCATATTCTGGCTATCGAATCTCAATCCCGAAGGGACCTTATCGAACTCACGGAAATACCGGCCCCGCCATTCGAAGAGCAGGCACGTGCCGAGCGATTTGCAGAGATGCTAAGGGAAGCCGGCCTTACGGATGTGACGATCGACGAGGTTGGCAATGTGATCGGCCGGCGCCCCGGGCGCGATGGCAAGCGAGTGGTTGGTTACAGCGCCCACCTGGATACAGTCTTTCCGGCCGGCACCGATGTCACTGTCCGTTTCGATGACGAGAAAATGTATGCACCAGGCATAGGCGACAATACGCGCGGGCTGGTCACTGTACTCGGTGTCCTGCGCGCACTGGAAAAGGCCAATATCGAGACTGAGGCGGATCTGCTATTCATTGGCAACGTTGGTGAAGAAGGACTCGGCGATCTGCGCGGTGTAAAACATTTGTTTCGCGACGGCGCAGATAAGATCGACGCGCTAATCGCAGTTGATGGCGGCGAAACGAATCGCATTGTTTTCGGCGGCGTTGGTTCACACCGCTACCGCGTAACTTTCCGTGGCCCTGGCGGCCATTCCTGGGGCGCGTTTGGATTGGCCAACCCGCATCACGCGCTTGGGCGGGCTATCGCGCTTTTTGACGAAAACGCCCCGACGGTTACAACGGTTGGCGAGAAAACCAGCTACAACATCGGTGTTATCGGCGGTGGCACGTCAATAAACTCAATTCCGTTCGAATCATGGATGCAGGTCGATATGCGCTCCGGCAGCCAGCCCAAACTGGATGACATCGACGCCGTGCTGAAGGCCGCTGTTGAACAGGCCTTGCAGGAAGAAAATAAGGCGCGACTGGAAGGACCAGAATTAACCGTCGATGTTGAACGGGTTGGCACGCGACCGGCAGCCGAAGGTGATCCGCTCTCACCGGTAGTACAACGCGCCATGGCGGCAACTCAGGCATTCGGCATCGAACCCAAACTGCAGATTTCATCAACAGACGCCAACTTACCGATTTCAAAGGGTATTCCGGCTGTAACCATGGCTCGCGGCGGTGTCAGCGGCAGTGCCCACGCTCCCGAAGAATGGTGGCAAAACCTGGACGGCCACATCGGCATGCAAATCGGCATCCTGACGTTGCTGGCAGAAGCCGGTTTCGTCGACTAAAAAACACGGGGTCGAACCGAGGTTTCTGCTGGTAATAACTCCGACTTTACTGCACCTAACAGCCATAGAAATGACCAAAAAACAGACGTCATTGCGAGCCCGAGGGGCGTGGCAACCTCTTGACACTGTAGCGGGTCTTCGTTCTAGGCTTCT
>QNFK01000240.1 GCA_003645495.1 Gammaproteobacteria bacterium | reverse complement strand
GATGGACTCGCTTCACCAGCGCTATCCGTATGACGATGAGGTAGCGGCTTTCTACGCATTGTCATTGTTGAGTTCCGCGGGCCCGGCTGGCGAAGGCCACAGGGCGAACGTAAAAGCGGGTGCACTTGCGAGGGATATAACCGCCCGCAATCCACGTCACCCGGGTGCTGTGCATTATACGATCCATGCATTTGACGATCCGGTTCATGCACCACTCGCATTACCGGCAGCATGGGTATTTGCTGATATTGCAGCCGCGGTTTCCCATGCACGGCATATGCCGACACACATTTTTATTCAACATGGCATGTGGCAGCAGGTGTCAGATTCAAACCAGTCTGCGTACGATGCCGCGGTTGCGCTTTGGGTGCCTGGCGATATGGCGGGTGATATGACCCATGCACTCGATTGGGGTCAGTATGGGGATTTGCAGCTAGGTGATTACGACAGGGCAGAACTCTGGATCGAGCGTATGGAGGAGATCGTGCGCAAAAATCCCGGGCAGAAGAGAATCATAGAAGCGCTACCCCGTGTGAACGCGAGAATGATTCTTGAAACACAAAAGTGGCAGATGCAACCAATAACCGATTCATCAACGGACCCCGAGTTGTTGGCGACAGGAATCAGTGCGGTACACCTCGGTGACCTGGATCGTGCGCGACAGGTGGCGGACAAGCTCGCCGCAAAGTCAGCCGCGCTTGGCAACAATGACCAGTCTTACTATGCCGCAACCGGCAAGCCAATCGCTGTCATGCATCGGTCGGTGGCCGGGATGACTGCAATCGCCTCAGGCGAAACTGAGAAAGGGCTCGCCATGTTGCAGGAAGGTGTTGAAATCGCGGAATCAATGCGGCCACCTAATGGCGCGCCGAACCCTATAAAACCAGTACACGAGCTGTATGGCGAAGCGCTGCTCTCGGCCAACATGCCGGCAGAGGCGGTCGCACAATTCAGCGCGTCACTGGCACGAACCCCGAACAGGCCATTGTCTCTCCTCGGGATCGCGCGATCATATGCGGCACTTGGCGATGAAGATGCTGCACGTAAGGCATATCAACAACTGGCAGAAGTCTGGAAGGGCAGGGATTTTCCGGGCATTGAGGAAGCCAGCGCTTATCTCACCGCTGTAGATACAGACTAGGTCGGCGGCGGAAAATCGCCCGTCGGGACGGGCGATCGTGCGATGAATTTTTCCTGCGAGGCCCCCGTACCAACATCATCTTCTTACTTAGTTTGGTGTTTTGCTTCGGTCTACTGATCAAGCAAAATTGAAACGCGCCGATTTCGTCTCCCTTTCTTCTCAACCTTGCCGACCCGAACCTGCCCCACTTCACCAGTAGATTTCAAATGCGTGCCACCACAAGGTTGCAAATCCACACCCGCAATCTCGAGTAGTCGTATTTTGCCGGCATTTCTGGGCGGCTGTACCGACATTGTGCGTACCAGTTCAGGTTGCGCATCGAGTTCCGCGTCCGTAATCCAGCGGCAGCTTACAGGGTGATCCGCTGCAACCAGCGCCCGAATATCCGCAGTTACCTGTTCTTTATCGACCGTGTCTTCCATATCAAAATCGAGACGACTCTTCGCCGCAGAAATATTGCCGCCGGTAACGCCGTATTGGAGAACCGAGCCGAGCAGATGCAATGCGGTGTGCATGCGCATATGCAGGTATCTGCGGTCCCAGTCGAGTGACGCCTTCACTGCTGTGCCAATCTCCGGCAACGTCGAACCGGGCTCGAACAGGTGTCGGATGGTGCCCCCCTCGCCATGCCGTGTATCGGTAACCACGACACTGCTGCCATCCCATTCGATTTTTCCACTGTCTCCGGGTTGGCCGCCACCCATCGGGTAAAAAATTGTGCGGTCGAGGACGATAGCCTCGTCATCCACAGCGACCACACTGGCCTCGCATTCTTTCAGATACGAGTCATCCCGAAACAGGATTTCAGTCATGTGTCATGCACTCCATTCTGGTTCACCACAAATGTACCGGCGGACACGTCGTCATGCAAAATAATGTGCCGGTAAAGTTTGCCACACAGATATAATCCTGCATCATCCCGACACATTATTGGCCAGGCGCGGCACGCATCAAATGACATCATTCGGAATTTCACCGGCAGGCCGCAGCTTTGTCAAAATGCACGGCTTGCTGAATCACTTCGTGATTACCGACGCGCGCAACGAGCCGTTCGCGCCTGATGATGCCGAGATTATCCGTATTTGCGATGCCCGAACCGGCGTTGGTGGAGACCAGCTGGTTATTGTGCAGCCGCCGTCGGCGGCAGGCAGAAACGGCGGCGCTGCTGCGTTTATGCGCATACTTAATGTCGATGCGCGGGAAGTCGAAGCCTGTGGCAATGCCACAAGATGCGTGGCCTGGTTGCTGCTGGAAGAGGAACAGAGTGACGAAGTAATCCTGGAAACGCTGGCAGGCCTGATTGTTTGCAAAAGAACCGGAATAAAAGAAGTTAGTTGCTCCATGGGGCGCGTCAGTATGAAGTGGCAGGACGTGCCGCTGGCTGAGGAGCGTGATACCCATCATGTGGAACTACCGTTTGCGCTGGTGCAAGATGGTGTCGCATTGAGTATTGGCAATCCGCATGTGGTCTTTTTTGTTGATGACCACGATGCCGTGGATATTGTGGCGCTTGCGCCTGGCATCCAGCAACTTCCCTTGTTTCCCAACGGGGTCAATGTTGGTGTAGCGCAAATGCTTGCGGAGGACCGCATGCGCCTGACAGTCTATGAACGCGGTGCGGGATTAACTACGGCTTGTGGCAGCGGGGCCTGTGTTGCCGTTTATGCCGCGCTCGCGCGAGGACTAACGAACAAGAGAAAGATGACAGTACAGATGCCGGCAGGCCCTGTCGGTATTGAAATTACGGATGATGACACTGCAATCATGACAGGCCCGGTAGAATTTTGTTTTAGCGGCTACCTGTAACATCCCGCCGACAAAACCCGGGGCCGAACCCACTAGTTCATCCAGGCTCAATCGCCCGCTGGGCGGGCTCCTACAGGTGCTAATAAGAAATGTAGGAGCCCGCCCAGCGGGCGATTGAGCCTAGATGAACGTCCCTACAACTATGTACGCAACGGCTGAAATGGCCGCTGCAATCAGCGCGTACGGAAGTTGTGTGCGCACATGATCGATGTGATCGGTTGCCGACGCCATCGAAGCAACCACTGTCGTGTCACTTATCGGTGAGGCGTGATCGCCAAAAATTGCACCTGCTATCGCGGCACCCAGTAACATTGGTACCGGCAGACCCAGTGTTGTTGCGATTGGAATCGCTATTGGAATCATGATCGCAAACGTGCCCCAGCTCGATCCTACGGAAAAGGCAATAAATGCCGAAACGAGGAATATTAATGGAGCGAGCAACGGTACTGGCACCGTTTCGCCAACAAAATTCGCGACATAAACGCCAGTCCCCAGGAGGTTGGCTACGTCACCGAGTGTCAATGCCAGCAACAATATTATTGCGATTGGCAGCAGCCCTCCGGCACCTTTCATGAATACGCGCATCAGTTCGTCAAATGACGTGCCACCCTTTGCAAGGATCATGATCCATGAAACCAGCAAAGCGAAACTAACCGACCACAATATCGATACTGAACCGGACCCTTCGATGATCTTGCCATCGCCGGTTATATACAAACCGACCGGCATCATCAGGACCATCGTTACGATAGGTATCACCATCAATGCGGCGGACGGAATTTCGCCTTCCGCATCCTCTATCTGTTCTGCCGAGACATCGACCATTGGTGTTGCACCAGGCCAGAGCACGTCGCCATTTCGTGTCCGTTCTTCGGCCTTTTTCATGGGTCCGATGTCCAGGTTCTTCCAGATGACCACTGCTGACAGAATGATCGCGACGATCGCGTAGAAATTGTAAGGAATTGATTGGATGAACGTCTCAAGCGGATTTTCCACGCCTGTCGACGCAATCAAACCGACGATGACCGCACCCCAGGCATTCAACGGGATCATGACGCAGACTGGCGCCGATGTTGCATCGATCAGGTAGGCGAGTTTTTCACGCGAAACATGGTAGCGATCAAAAAGTGGCCGGGCGACCGAGCCGGCCACCAGCAGCGTGATGTTGGACTCGATAAAAATGAAGAGCCCGGTTGCCCAGGCAAGTATCTGTGCACGAAGGCCGTTGTGGACCCAGCGGCGGGTCTCGAGAAAATGCACAAATCCCCTGACGCCGCCGGAATGCTCAATGGTTGCAATCAATGAACCGATTATCAGCGTGAATAGCAATACCCGGGTATCGCCGGGATCGGTAAATACATTAATTTTCCCATCGAGACTTGCGGTGACGCCG
>QNFK01000239.1 GCA_003645495.1 Gammaproteobacteria bacterium | reverse complement strand
TTATCAGCGCGAGTAGAAAAATCTGGCGGCACCGAAACGACTCACTGGTCAGAATCGACACTCCACCACCTGCCTGGCGGACAGACAGGGCATCACGATGGTAGGCTGGCAGCTGGTTGAGAAAGCCATGGATGGTTTTCCCGACGGGCCGCTAGTTAGTGCCTGTCCAGAATACGCGTATATTGGACAGGCACTAGCTCGGCACAGGGATGTGCCGACATTTCGAAGGCGTAAGCCTTTGAAATGAAAGGCATTTGAAAATCGCATTTTCAAATGCCGCGTCCGGATTGGCCAGGACGGCCAATTCCGGACAAGAACTAGTTAACCAGTTTGTCTATTTGTAGCTGGCGAACAATAGCTTCGGCTTCATCGTGCAGCACTTCATCCATGCTGGCCTTTTCAAAGCAGGTGGATTGAATCGTCCAGACGCGTTCACCGCTCCCGGCTTTGTAGAGGTTGGTGATTACCACGACAGTATGCGCGAACTTCACCGAATCAGGTTCCTTTAATTCGCGGTGGTCATACAGAAAAAAGTCGATCGGATCGCCGCCACGGCATTCCGAGATGATATCTACCTGCCCGGGTTTCACATCGACAGTCGTATCTACGCTGGCAATGTGTGTAATGAGAATGGCATCCGATTCGGTGTTCCTTGCCGCTGCATCTATTTCTCGCTGTAAAACGGGCACATTTAAACCAGTTTCTGAATACGCCGTAACGGCATCGACGCCTGCTGATGAAAGATTGCTGGTAATGAGCTCCTCCAGGCGACGCCGACTATTCTCGTTGTTGGCGATGGCAAGGACCAGAACGCGCTGAAATCGCTGCTCAATCGCCGCCGAATTATCGTACAGCTTGATGATCTCAGTTTGCCGTGCGCAGCCACCGGTCATGAGTACCAGTGTTGTAATTGCCAATGCTGCTATTTGTGAATGGCTCACAATATCTCCGGACGCAATTTAAATCTACAGCGTATGCCGGTGATGCTACGACCGTGATCGGCGAGAACAATTGGTACTTACACGTAGGATCTTGCAGGCTTGATGGGCGCGCGGGTGGTTACGCCGGGAGTTCAGGTGTCACGGCTTCGTCAGCCCTTGCCGCGCCGTTACCGGCACCCTCTCGTCGTGCGGTCCGCATAACTGTGCGGCCCCATGCTGCAAGCGTATCGAAGTAAGCATACAGCGCAGGTACAACAAGCAATGATACGACAGTGGAAAATGCCAGGCCGCCGATGATGGCACGCGCCATCGGGAAATAGGGTGGTCCGTCGCCGCCGATCTGCGTTGTGCTTACGGCCAGTGGCGCCAGGCCGACGATAGTTGTTGCCACCGTCATGAGAATGGGTCGCAAGCGATCACGGCCAGCTGCAATGATTGCTTCGTTACGCGGCATACCATCCTGGCGAAGATTGTTAATGTGGTCTACGAGTACGATTCCATTGTTCACGACTACGCCGATAAGAATCATGATGCCAATGGAAGCCATGAAGGAGAAGGTTGTGCCGGTCGCGGCGAAGAACAGGAAGACGCCGAAAACAGAAAATACGATTGAGCCGAGAATTATCGAGAAAGGGAAAAGCAGAGACTCGAAAAGTGCTGCCATAACCAGGAATATGCAGGCAATGCCCAACAGGATGTTCGTTGCCATCATCTGCTGCGTTTCGTCGTTACGATCAAAGCCACGGCCAAATTTCCAGCTGTATCCCGGGGGAAGATCGAATTCGTCCATCAGGCTTTCGATTCTCGGACGTACGGAATCGAGGCTTTCATCTTCGGCCAGGTTGGCGGACAGGATGACGGCGGTCTGGCGGTCGGTTCGCCGGATCGAAGCAGGCGATGTGCTGATACGGAAATTGGCAACCGTGCCGAGCGTAACGCGTCGCCCTTCTGGCGTATAAAGTGGCAGATCGGCAAGCTGATCAATACTCTGTTTGTCGCTTTCGCGAAATGCCAGGCGTACTGCGATTTCACCCATTTCACCGCGAAACTCGCGCAGGTTCTGGCCGCGCATTGCAATGCCGATGGCATCAGCGATCTGTTTGGCCGTCAATCCGTTGGCGGCTGCACGCTCCCGATCGATGCTCACCCGTACCTCCCGGTCTCCCAGTTCTGCATCGGAGCGAACGTCCTGTAAGCCTTCCACGGACGACAGTAGTCGCAAGACGTCAACGCCTATCTCGTTCAGGCGTGCCGTTGAATCTCCGGATATTTGCAAGCTGAAGCCATCGCCACCACCCTGTTGCTCGAACGAAAAACTGGGTTTACCAATGGCAATCACTGGCAGGTTAGCTTCGATTCGTTCGACAATATCAGACGTGGAGAGTGTCGCCTCGTCATCTTCTGTTAGCAAAATCGTCGTGCTTGCATTGCCTTTTTCGTAGTAGCTGTAAACCGATCGGATATTGAATTCTTCCTGATGCGCGAACAGATACTCTTCTATCGTATCCACAGCCGCTTCAACACGGTCAAGCGGGTGTTGGCCTTCGATGTGCAGCGGCATATGCAGGCGGCGTCCGGAGTCCTGCGGAAAAGCATCGAACTTGACCAGTTGCAGCACGAGTGGCGAAATGCCGAGCGCACAGATCAGCAGAATGCCGGCAAAAGTTTTCCACGGGCGAGTCAAAATCCAGCCCAGACTTGCCACGTAACGATTGGTCAGTCTTGAGATCAGCGCGCCGGGCTTTGGTTCCGGCGGTGGCGGAATACGCGCCGCGAGCATGGGTACCAGTGTCTGCGCTATCAGCAACGAGGCTAGCAAAGCAACAATGATTGTAATGCCGACGTGCGTCATAAAAACGGATATGTCTGTTTTCGCACCAAACATTATTGGCACAAAAACTATTATGGTTGTCAGTGTTCCGGCTATGACAGCCATGCCGACCTCCTGCACACCTTTTAACGTCGCCCGTACCGGGTTCGACGGATCCAGGGCGCGCTGGCGAAATACACTTTCGGTGACGACTACAGCATTGTCCACCAGCATGCCGATCGCCAGCATCAGGCCCATCATCGTCAGCATGTTCAGAGTCAGACCGGCAAAATAGAGCGCGCCCAGGGTAATCAGCAGCGAAAACGGGACCGCCGCTGTGACGATCAAGGTCGTCATAAAGTGACGCAGGAACAGGTAGAGAACCAGGATTGCCAGCAAGCCGCCGATCATCCCGGCATTCAGCAGGTCGCTTAATGAGCCGCGAACGCTGTCACCCTGGTTGTCCAGGTCGAAAATACTGATGCCCTGCATTTGCGGTAACCGACCGATTTTTTCAACCTCGGCCATGACACGATCGGTGACCTCGACCATGTTCGATCCGGTCGATTTGCTGACGGCGACTCCTATTGCATATTCCTTGTCCAGGTGCCGACCGTAGTCCCTGTCCGGACTGCGCAGCTCCACATCGGCTACATCCCGCAGTCGCAAACTCTCGTCATTAATTACGATGTTGCGGATATCTTCGATCGACTGGAATTCGCCTCGTGGCCGGACGCTGAACCGTTGTCCGTTATCAGTAATGCGCCCGGCACTAACGGCAAAATTGCTGCGGTCGAGTAACTGCCGGAGATCATCTATGTCGATGCCGTGAGCGGCCAGGCGGTCTGAACTCAGGAGGATCCTGATTTCCCGTGGATCGACACCGTGCAGCGCGACCAGCGAGACGCCCTCAATGCGTTCGAGGCGTCTCTTCAGCAACCGGTCGAGCATGTCATAGCTGTTTGAAAGATCCCTTTCGCTGGAAATACGCAGCTCCAGGATAGGTTGGTCGCCAAGGGACCCGGTAAAGATAAATATTCGCCTGATATCAAGTGGCAACTCGTGGCGAATGCCATCGACCTTGGCGCGGGCTTCGATGCCTTTCGATCCCATACTCTGGTCCCAGCTGAACTGCAGAAAAACCTGCGCCATATTCTCGTTCGACGACGAGAACATCCGCTCGACTCCGGACAGCGTTGCCAGCGCTTCCTCGACCGGTCGTGTAATCAGCCGCTCAACTTCTTCCGGCGTTGAGCCTTCGTAGGGAATCTGGATAAATATTCCAGGAAACTCGATGTCCGGGAATTTCTCCAGTGGCAGAAGCCGCGTTGCAATGAAACCGATAAGCGCCAGCGCAACGAACATAACGACAGTCGTGACCGGCCGGTTTATCGCTATTTCAGTGTGTTTCACCGGCAGGTCTCGCTAGCCCGAACATTGCATGAGTGGGCGGGACTGTCGGTTTCTGTGCCGCGTGCAGCGCGTTCGATCGTGTGAGAGGCGTAGCAGGGACTACGTGTCGAGCAGGATCGGGCGCGATGTGCCGGCACAGGAAGCGACAGCCCGGCAGGCGCAAACTGTAACCCTTCCACCCTGGCCGA
>QNFK01000238.1 GCA_003645495.1 Gammaproteobacteria bacterium | reverse complement strand
TGAATCCGAGACTGTATTCATTGAAGGTTATCCCACCGGATTTC
Source organism: Gammaproteobacteria bacterium (assembly GCA_003645495.1). Taxonomy (GTDB): domain Bacteria; phylum Pseudomonadota; class Gammaproteobacteria; order Steroidobacterales; family Woeseiaceae; genus SZUA-117. The sequence goes on along the minus strand of QNFK01000238.1, from coordinate 4,314 downwards.
TGCCGCGAAACCTGGCCGTCGATCGCCTGCTGTTGCGGATACTGATTGCCAATGGCAATGGCCAGTTGCTGCTGCGCCTGCAACACTCGAAGCCCGGCAGAGCGCAGGCTCAGGTTTTGTTGCAGCGCGCTGTTGACGAGCCAGTTAAGGTCAGAGTCATTAAATGTCGTTTCCCACCACCTGGGGCCAACGGGTGATTCAGTTGATACATACTGGCGCTCGATCTCGAGCCAGTCAGTTTCGACCGCTACATCGGGTTCCTGGTAGTCGGGCCCCAGCTGCACGCAGCCGGAGACGATCAGCATTGACAATAGGGAGAATCCAGCGGCCTTCAGGGCGCGGCACATTCCACCTGCCTCACTGAAGTACCGCCGGCGCCGCCGGCACCGACTTGTCATGGCCCTCTTGCGCGGTACCGGTCAACACCAGCACCGAGCAGGTTGTGCCGACCCGCAGCACGACCCCTTCGGGCAGCTCACCCAGTTGAACGCGAACCGGTACACGCTGCGCCAGGCGAATCCACTCAAATGTGGGGCTGACATTGGGCAGCATGTCGAAACCGGTGCTGCCATCGTCCTGCGCGATACCCCAGCCCAGGCTATCCACATAGGCTTCAATCGGTTTATCCGGGTAGGACATCAGCGTAACAATGGCTTTGTCACCTGTGCCGATTCTCTCGATATAGTTTTCCTTGAAAAAACCGTCAATCCAGAAGCTGTTCACATCCACCAGTGCCAGTGCCGGCTGGTTGGCAACCGCCTGGCTGCCGAGTTGCAAGTTGAGATTGGTAACGTAACCGTCCACCGGCGCCCTGACCTCGGTGAACTCGAGGTTCAACTTAGCCTGCTCCACAGCCGCGCTTGCTTCACGGATGCTGGCATTGGCATCCCCTGCTGCGCCCAGGTTGGCCCGTACCTCTGCCAGGTCGGCTTGCGACTGGACTAACGAGGCTCGGGCCTGGGCCAGGCTGGCGACCGCGCCTTCGCGCTTTTGCACCGAGACCGCGTGGTTCGCCTTGGCGCGTTCTACAGCCTTTATTGATGTCGCTTTTTGCGGCAGCAACTCTTGCTGTCGCAAGTACTCAGCCTTGTTCTTTTCGATCTGGGAATCGGCTTCATTGATGGCACTTTGCGCCTGCAATAATGAAGCTCGCGAGACTTCTACATAGGCTTGTGCCGCCTCGACCTGCTTTTGCTGACCCAGGTAGCTGTCTCCGGTTTTATCGAACCGCGCTAGTGCACTTTCCAGGCTGGCCTGGAAAGTGCGCGGATCGATGGCAAACAGCAAATCGCCTGCCTTGACGAACTGGTTATCCTTTACCGCCAGCTTGACGATCGGAGCCGATACACGTGGCGTGATCTGTATAACCTGGGCACGCACCTGGCCGTCGCGGGTCCAGGGGTTCACGACGTAGTCCCAGTATTTGAGTAATACCGCGATTACCGCAATCAGGACAATTATACCAGTCAGTAGATATTTTCCGGATAGATTCACTATTACACCCTGATAACAAACGTCCCGATGAGGACAGTATAAATGACAGTTATCGCCACGAAGACCAGTGGTGGATAAAAAAAGTACCGCGAAAGCCGATAGCGATTGAGTGCGCGAGCGGTGACGACAGCAGCGATTACTCCAAGCAGTGAGGCGATCAGCAACGGCGGCAAATATACACCACCGATCGCTATCTCGTGAGGGTATAAATTCATCTTGCCCGTCTGCGCTTCATAGTTAGAACCTTTCCTCGCCCCATTCGGCCCAGTCGATACTAGCAGCATTGCCGGCATAGGCAACAGCCGCCTCGGAAACGCCTCGATAAGCACCCAGCAAGCGGTAGAAGTTCTCGCCGTCTGCCTCACTGAGGGCTTCCCTGTCCACCTGCGCGATGGTTGCGTCGATGCGCTGCTCCAATTCGCCAAGCTCGGCCAACAGGCGTTGCTCCAGATCGACTGCAGACTCGCTGCCCGGGGTATCGGACCAGCTCACGAAGATGGATTCGATACTCGCGAGCCAGGCGTGGACACTCTGTTTCATCTCCCGCGCGAACGATCCTGGCTGACGGGTTTCTCGAGTCTCCAGCAGGTATTCGATACGATACTTCAGCCCTTGCAGAGTCGTCACCAGGCGTCGCACCTGTTCCGGTGTATTGCTGGAGAACCGGGTTTGATCGATGGCCTTGCTCCACACTCCGATCTTTCCCGGTAGCGAATTCATTTCGTGCCGGTAATAAGCGATCTTCCACCGCTCAACAATTGAAGCTTTGCTACCGGGCTCATGGGCCACAGCCGACATCAGAAACTCCGTGCTGCGAAAGAACCGCCGCACCAGGGCCAGTAGCTTTTTTTCCGGCCTCGGCGAACTCATCATGTACGACAGCACATGTATAAATAAAAACACACCTATCAGGAAGATCCCCTTATTGGCCAGCATCGCGAATTCATAAGTTTGCTGGTTCTGGATCGGCATCGCATTAAGGATGGCAATGCTGGCCATCATCTGTGCGAGGCCCGAAAAAAAGTAACGCGAGATGAAAATGCAGGTAAACAGCAGCAGCCCGAGCTCGAAGTAGGTCGAAAGCCGCGGCATGATGAAGATGTAGACGAAGGCACAGAGCACGAAGGCTAGCGTAAGCGATTTCACAAACCTGATCATGGGCACATGAAGCATTCCTATGGAAACCAGGGCCAGGGTGCCTAGCATGTTGTACCAACCGCCATGCCCCGGCGGGTTGATGTAGATCCAGATGCAAAACCCGGCGCAGACTGTCACTGCTGCATAGGCCGCAGAACACAGGTAATCCCGGTCGATTACCGGTAATTGAATGACGCGGTTTACCGTACCAGGCGCAGACAGGGTTTGCCGTTTTGAACCCTCCGTCGCCTGCCCCGCCAGATCGAGAGCACAATCAAGCAAGGCTGCAGTCAGGGTCTCCATGGCCTCCAGTTCCGTCCTGGTCACCGCGAGCGCGGCTAGCTCAAAATGTGACCGTCCACGGGTAGCGGTGCGGTCGACACTCAGCTTGATCGAGTTCGGCTTGTGGCTGGCCGGCCTGCCTTCCAGCAGCCCCCGGATCTCCTCGAAACGGCAATCGAGTTCATCGAACAAAGCCGGTACAGCCGGCAGCAGCGCATTTACATCCATCCGCACGAGCTCGGCCATGTTGCCGTGCCAGCGATCGCGAGATTCCATCAAGGCTGTCGACAGGCCATGGAAACGGTCCCATATAGGGCGCAACTCTCGCACCTCGTAGTTCTCGGAACCCTCGGCCACGAGTACCTGCGCCAGTCGCGTGAGTTGCTCGAGTTCCTGCTGGCGGAGCTCGGCCGACTTCTTCGGGGTGGCGCCAGCAGCGATGGTACCCGTCATCATCTGCAGGCCTGCGCGACAAATTCCGGACTGGGTCGCCATCAGGCCTCGGCTGGCTTTTTTTATTTCGCCGGCGTTATTGAGTGGCCAGATGAAAACGCTGATCAGCGTATAAACCGTGATTCCAAGCGCTGTTTCCAGCAGTCGAAATACGGCGTTCTCGAACAGCTGTTCAGAAGTCGATGCGCCGGAGGAGATGATGATAAGACACACGAACCCTGCTACCGTCCAGAGGTAAGTATTGTTCCTGCTGCGCAGAGACATGTAGGCGGTGAAGAATATCCAGGCGCAGGCTAGCAGCATAAAAGTCCATCGACTCTGCACGGCCAGGGCAAGGATTATGATCGCCGCGATACAGCCAGGGATTGTGCCAACCAGTCGATTCAAGCCCTTGTGAATCGACTCCCCGGCCGTTTGCAGGGAGATGAATGCCACCGCGAAACCGGCCCAGTAGGGGTTTAACCAGTCAGCCTGCAGCGCAATGGCGAATACCAGCGCGAACGCCAGGCCGGTCTTGATCGCTTCTTTAGCCCGTCTGGAAAGCATTACCTCGTGACCACCTTAGCCGCTACAGGCGAAATGGTATGGCTCCTGCCCATGACCACCAGTGAAACTCTGTCAGCGTATCACAATGAAGATGACGAACATGATGAGGGTCGGGACAAGCGAGCCTTTCAACAATCCCAGTGGCGAGACACCGTTCTGAAAGCAGTTCTTGAGAAGGGCCTGCCCCGCCGGATTGGGAGCGTTGGCTATCACCGTCAGTCCTCCGCCCGTCACCGCGCCGGCGACAACAGCGTATTTGAGCTCGTCCGTAAACCCCGGTACAAGGGTCGCCAGATAGGTAATCGCTGCATTATCATTGAAGGCGGTGAGTATTGTCGAGACGCTAATTTGCGTGATTACACCACGGCCCCCGAGAACGGGCTCAATCCACCATCCCTGCAC
>QNFK01000237.1 GCA_003645495.1 Gammaproteobacteria bacterium | reverse complement strand
TATATCGAGCGCTTTTACAACCGAAAACGCCGACACGGATATGTCGGTAATATCAGTCCGGTCGAGTTCGAAAAACGGACATTAGGACTAGACTCAACTGTCCACTAAACCGGGGAAAGACCATTGGGTCAATAGCAGCCTCTTAGCAGTTCAGTGGCTGCTTTCGGCCACAAGCAGACATGGTTTGATTTCTACGTAATCTCTAAAGGTCCGAAGAAACCATTGAGTAAACGATTTTCTTGAAAGAGACGACAGCGCCCAAATTTCCCGCTGCGTGATATTGCGATAATACGATGAAATGGACGACCTGACGAAATCCCAGTCCTTTTTCCGAGTGCGTAGTCCATTCATCAATACTGTCCTCTGCCTGACGTAAGATTTCATCCACACGCGACAAATCGACCAGCTTAGTGTGAAGAAGGATTTCCCTGTAAAGCGACTACCCTGACAAGCCAGGGTTTTTGGCACTAATCGCCAAATGCGATTTCAGCATTAGCCTGACAATACGTTTTGCGAATCGCGATTCTTTAATCGCCTGGATCATGTTCGCTCTCTATGTCACCCGGTGCATTGTGGTCGCTATGAGTCCTCAACGACCCCACAAGATTATTGTAGACGAATAGGCGCTTATGGGGGGGCAAACGGAACGATCAACACACGATTTTCGACGTAGCGATACGGAATGTTTGCTTTTCCCGATAGTGGACGTTCAGATGACTGGAGTTAGGTCGAATTGAGCGGCTGCTTTCGGCCAGAAGTGGACACTGGGACCTAACTAAATGGTCCGTTTTATCGGGGCCTTACCATTCGGCCAGAAGCAGTCCGTCGTCGCTACAAAGTAATTTGCAATATTAGGGTGACTCGACCTATTCAGCCGGAAGGCTAGCTTTACTCCAGGCATCCATTCCACCTTCCATATATACGACATTTGTGAAGCCCATATCCTTTAATACTTTGGCTCCTATGGCTCCATTTGGCCCTAGCGGGCATGTCGTAATAATGCGCCGCGACCGTTCTTGCAACCTCGAATCACGCCAGTCCTCGGGCAGCTCAAGATCAGCACGAATCGGGAGCATTCCGAGAGAAATATTCAATCCACCAGCTGGTACGCCAGTCGTCGGCAGATCAGCCGCGTCACGCACATCAATAAGCAGCGCTTCCGGGTCGTCTTGCAACTGCTGATGCGCTGCTTCGGCGTCTACTCCATCGACCTCTGCCATGGCTTCTTGTGCAAATTGCATGAAAGACATTGCCATTATTTTGCTCCTCTAGATATTCACCTTCGACGAATTTCCGACGCCAAAATCACGTTGTCAGCGGGTAATTCAAACGCGGCGATACGCGAATTGGGTGATTTTTAAGTAATTCGTCTATTCAGTATAGACGGCGTTCTTGACGTCCGCTTCGTGTCATTAGCGGACCTTCTAACTAAGTTTAGCCAAATGTCCGCTTTGGAACGGTAAACGGACGTTCCGTTCTGGTCAAAATCACGAGAATTGAGGTCCGCTTTCGGCCAGAAGCGCACGTACATCAATCGACCGGCAATCACTCACCAAACGTAATTTGCCTTAACGAGAGCGCCTATGTATCTGTGTGTCTTCACCTACGTTTGATCCAGCCTTTATATTGCACTGGTTCACGTGGTATCGATCAATTGACGTAACGTATCGCTGTTGCCTGTATCTGATATATGCCAACCCTACGACTTCCGCCTGTCCCAAATGTGTCAACCCCACCGGCGACCGTTCCTTTGTCGCGTATGGAATGAACTATTACTCCGTCGGCGCCCAGCTCCGCGGCACGACTTAGCGTTTTTTCCAGCGCATCCATGGCATGGTTGGCCCGACTCGTTGTGTCGATTCGGCCCAGACTTTCATAAGCAACTTTTGGCTCCTCGTAAAAGACGTGAATATTTCTGTCTTATTGTGTCGACTCCGTTGGCTGACTGACACAACCACAAATAATTAACCCAATCAGAATCATGAGTATCTTCATCATTTACGGTCCTCACCAGAATCTGCAACGAACTGCCATCATTACCATGCTATCGGTTAGAAATCTGTCCGTTACATGCGTTGCTCGACGCCCGCTTTGGAGCATTAGCAGACCTTTCCATAATTCTAGCTTAATGTCCGCTTCCGGGGGCAAAGCGGACATAATTTCAGTCAGCTTGGAGTCTATAAGAGAGGCCGCTTTCAACGGGCATTCTCAGGCTCTGGTTGATCTTAATTCCTGAGCCCGATCAGGTACCACCGGACATGCTTATATTTTTTCAAGCCGGGCAATCAGGCTTGATGTATCCCAACGATTTCCACCTAGTTCCTGCACCTCTGCGTAGTAACCATCCACGAGCCTGGTCATATCGAGCGCTGCCCCGTTGCGTTCTGCCTCGTCGAGGGCGATTTTCAAATCCTTGCGCATCCACTCGACTGCGAAACCGAAGTCAAAATCATCAGCGACCATGGTTTCCCAGCGATTTTCCATTTGCCATGATTGTGCTGCCCCTTTGGAAATCGCGCCGATTACTTTGGCAGGATCGAGACCGGCTCGCTTCGCGAAATGCAGACCTTCGGACAATCCCTGGACCACACCGGCTATGCAGATCTGGTTAACCATTTTCGCAAGCTGTCCGGAGCCCACGGATCCAATCAGTGTGCAGGCTTTGGCATAGGCATCCATGACGGGCAGTACACGTTCATACACCAAGTCGTCTCCGCCAACCATAATGGTCAACTGACCATTTTCGGCGCCAGCTTGCCCACCCGACAGTGGCGCATCGAGAAAACCAACTTCTTTTTCTTCTGCGGCATCGTAGACTTCACGTGCAACGACAGCGGATGCCGTGGTGTGATCAACGATGACTCCACCTGCGGCAATTCCTTGCAGGATTCCATCTTCAGCCAGAATAACGTCACGAACGTCGTCGTCGTTACCAACGCAGGACAAAACAATCTCTGCACCCTGCGCGGCTGCGGCAGGCGTCGCCGCAATCTCGCCGCCATATTGCTCCTGCCACTTGTTCGCCCTGGCAGGATTTCGATTGAATACTGTGACTTCATGGCCTGCCTGTACCAGGTATCCGGCCATCGGATTGCCCATTACGCCGAGACCGACAAATGCGACACGCATATGATTATTCCAATAAAAGTACGCCGGGCAAGGGTACGTCGTACCCGCGTTAGCCGCAATGCAATGCGCGCTACCCTGGCGGCGCGTCAGGCAGCCTGGTCGTTGCTTACCGGCTTCGGTTTTTTCTTGCGTGGGTCGAGGCCGATGGAACGGGCAATGATCTCGCGCATCACTTCAGAGCTTCCGGCATAAATTCTGGAAATCCTGGCATTCAGGTACATGCGACAAATCGGATACTCATCCATGTAGCCGGCGCCACCGTGCAGTTGCACACAGGCGTCCACTATCCGGCCTTCCATTTCACTGGTAAACAATTTTGCTTTCGCCGCATCGTCCGCGCTCAACGTTCCTTCGTTGTGCTCAATAACACATTGATCGACAAATGCCTGGGCGACATCGATTTCTGTACGCATGCTCGCCATCTGGAAACGCGAATTCTGGAAATCCGCGATCGTCTGACCGAATGCTTTGCGGTCCTTGATGTAATCCATCGTTAGATCGAACGCTGCCGCTGAGGTCGCGACATAGCCGGCTGCGCCAAGGAGGCGCTCCTCGGCCAGGAAGTGCATCAGATGGTAGAAGCCACGATCCAATTCGCCCAGGAGATTTTCTTTTGGCACTTTGACATTGTTAAAAAACAACTCAGCCGTATCCTGACTTTTCAACCCCATTTTTTTCAGGTTGCGTCCGCGCTCAAAGCCTTCCATGCCACGCTCGACGACAAACAGGCTCATTCCATGACGGCTTTTCTGGTTGGTTCGCGCTACCACCACGACGAGATCGGCCAGAATGCCATTGGAGATGTAGGTTTTTGACCCGTTCAGCAGGTAGTGGTCGCCTTTGTCCTCTGCCTTCGTTCGCAGACTTGCGACATCACTGCCGGCGCCGGGCTCTGTAATGCCAACTGCCAGAATGTGTTCACCGGATACGCATTTTGGCAACCAGCGTTCTTTTTGCTCCTCGGTGCCTAGCTGGCCAATGTAGGGACCCACCAGCCGGTTGTGCAGCGACATGAAGAATCCGGCGTCTCCGTAGCGTGCGTTTTCTTCAATCAGAATCTGCTCGTAACGAAAATCCGGTACGCCTGCCCCGCCGTATTTTTCATCGGCCCACATGAGCAACAATCCCTGCTCACCTGCTTTGAGGAATGCTTCCCGATCAACTATGCCCTGTTCATGCCACTTGTCGCTGTGCGGCTGAATTTCTTTTTGCATGAAGCTGCGAACTGAGTCGCGAAACATTTC
>QNFK01000236.1 GCA_003645495.1 Gammaproteobacteria bacterium | reverse complement strand
CGTGGCGCTATCGGCAGCGTGTTTACCATGGTGCGCACTGTGCGTTGCCGGAGTCGAAATTACCCGTTCGATAATCCACATCAGCGGTGAAACCCAGGCGATTTCGTACAGACGCTCGTCCCAGCGCACATCCGAATGGGCACCGCAGATAACGGCCATTTTGACGACTATGTAAAACGCATAAACCCAGCCGAGCCCCAGGTAAATGAGTGCACCGGAAAACCACAGGCCTGGCATCAGCAGGTAGTAGAAAATGTTATTTCGGTAAACAACGCGGATCGAAAGGTATTCCGCATTGTGGTGCGGGCGATGCAGGTTATAAAGTAATTTCGACTTATGCGAGAGGCGATGCCACCAGTATTGTGCCATGTCGTCGAAAACCAGGAACAAAACGATCTGACCGATAATCGGCCATGTCGCCAGCAGATTTTCTGCGTTGGGAGCGATGACGCTGGCGATCAATCCACCGCCAAAGATAGCCAGGGGCTGGGTAAGAAGCACCAGCGTTCCGGTACTTACAATTTCGACGATAGTGTCGTCACGGGTTTGGCCGTTCTTGCGGAAAAATCTGGTGAAAACCATCTCCAGCACGATGAACAGTGCGTAAATACACAATATTGCGATAATTTCCGGCTTCACTATTCACTCTCCCGCTGGCAATTACGCCAATAAGCAGTGTGTCCCAGTCGCTGACGATTTGCCTTGGCAGACGGTCCTCGCCAGCCGTCAGTTCAAACCCTTTCGAGCTTTCCCGCATCAAACCTAAGATTCGAATAAATATCAATAGCACGGGGGACGCTGCATGCTGCAAATGACTCAAATCAAGAAGGTTTATCGCACGGAACTGATCGAAACGCATGCGTTGCGCGAGCTTAGCCTGTCGGTGAATGAGGGTGAGTTCATCGCTGTCACGGGTCCCTCCGGGTCCGGCAAGACCACGTTCCTCAATATCGTGGGTCTGCTGGAAACCTTTGAGCATGGAACCTACATGCTGGATGGCAAGGATGTCAGTCGCCTGAACGATGATGACAGGTCGGCGTTTCGCAATCAGAAGATCGGCTTTATCTTCCAGAGCTTCAATCTCATTCCAGATCTCAATCTGTTCGAAAACATTGATGTGCCACTGCGTTACCGCGGCCTGCCCGCAGGCGACCGCAAGCAGCGCATCGAAAATGCGCTTGAAACCGTCGGTCTGGCATCACGTATGCGGCATATTCCTGCGCAGCTGTCCGGCGGGCAGCAGCAACGTGTCGCTATAGCGAGAGCACTCGCCGGTGATCCGAAGGTCTTGCTGGCAGATGAACCAACCGGAAACCTGGACACAACGATGGCTCACCAGGTGATGGATTTGCTTGAACAGATCCATGCCGCGGGCACAACCATCGTGATGGTGACCCATGATCCCGAACTCGCCAACCGCGCCGAAAGAAACATACATTTGATCGATGGCCGTGTTTCAGGCGAGGAATTTGTGCATTCGCAGGATGAAATTCCACAGGCGGTCAAACTCAACGGCAGCGAGCCACTAGTAGCCCAGCTCTGATCAGGTATCCACATGTTTAACTACAATATAAAGCTGGCGCTGAAAAGCATGCGCCGTAACCCCATCATGACGGCACTGATGGTCGCGGCAATTGCAGTCGGAATCGGCATCAGCATGACCACGCTGACAGTGCATTACATGATGAGCGGCAACCCGATCCCGGAAAAAAGCGACACGCTGTTCGCAATCACGCTGGATAGCTGGAATCCATTGCGACCGTTCAACGATGATCGCCCGGAGCGAGGGCCGCACCAGGTCACATTCCACGATGCCGAACGATTGATCGCTCTGGGTAAAGCAAAGCGCCAGACAGCAATGTTTGAATCCAGCCTGATCATCGAACCGGTTAACGAGGATGAGCTGCCATTCGAAGCCGGCGCGCGAGTTACGAATGCTGACTTTTTCTCTATGTTCAACGTCCCGTTTATCTACGGCAGCAGCTGGGACAAGTCAGCCGACTCGGCTGCTGAGCCAGTTGTTGTTTTGACGAGGGAGCTTAACGAACGCTTTTATGGCGGGGAGGACAGCGTTGGTGAGCGGCTGACGATGCAAGGCATACAGTTTCAGATCGTCGGTGTCATTGATAACTGGGAGCCGACGCCACGATTCTATGACCCGATTAATGGCGGTTTCCAGGACATCAACGAGATGTTTATCCCTTTTACGCTAACTCGCGCCCTGGAGCTCGGGTCGAATGGCAGTGACTGGGGTTGGAAGTCGGAAGAAACTACTACCTTCGAGCAGTGGCTTAATTCTGAATCGGTCTGGGTCCAATACTGGATTGAACTCGATAGTGGCAGCGTCAACGACCGTGACGACTACGTTACGCATCTGAATGCTTATGTCGGTGAACAAAAGAAACTCGGTCGGTTTGAGCGCCCGCTGAACAACAGAATCTTCAACGTCATGGAATGGATGGAGTACCACGAAGTCGTTGCAAACGACGCCAAAGTGCTACTCGGCTTGTCATTCCTGTTCCTGCTGGTCTGCCTGCTCAGCACGATTGCGCTGTTGTTGACCAAGTTTATTGGCAAGACAAATGAAATCAGCCTGCGTCGTGCGCTTGGCGCCAGTCGTAAAGTGATATTCAACCAGCAGATTGCCGAAGTGGCCGTCATTGGAACGACGGGCGGCCTGATCGGACTGGCGTTGGCCGGGCTCGGATTGCAGGGCATTGAATACCTTTACGATGCTCCCGCAGGCCTGGTCAGGCTCGACTGGATCATGATGTTTGCTGCGATCGGCATGGCTATCACAAGTAGCGTGATCGCAGGTATTTACCCCGCGTGGCGAGTCTGCCAGATTCCACCCGCCGCTCAGCTGAAAACACAATAGGAGATATGACATGGGATTTGGACCAATGATGTCATCGCTGCTGCGCAACAAAACCGGCCCTCTGCTCGTAGCGCTGCAGATTGCTGTGACGCTCGCTATCGTCATCAATTCGCTGTTCATCATCATGCAACGGGTGGAGAAGATGAATCGCCCGACGGGCATTGACGTCGATAACGTCATCGTTACTTATGTGCGTGGATTCGGTGAAGACTTTGACGTTGTTAGTAGCATCACCAACGATATAGATCTGATCAAATCGATATCAGGTGTTGTGGCAGCTACGGTATCCAACCATGTGCCCTTGAGTGGCTCGGGATCAGGCACTGGCTTGCGAGCCGTGGCCGATGAAACAATTACTCCTATCGGCGTGGGTCGCTTTCGCTGGAGTGAAGAAGGGCTGGATGCGATGGGCATTGAATTGTCCCGCGGCCGGAATTTTTATCCGCAGGAAGTGAACTACATTTTGCCGACCTCTGAAAACGGCACGCCACCGTCCGTCCTGATAACACAAGACCTGGCAGAATCCTTGTTCGGCGAAGAAGATGCGCTCGGCAAACCTGTGTATTGGGGCGACATGGAAGCATCAACTGTTGTTGGCATCATCGGCCACATGCATGGCTCCTGGGTTACCTGGGATAAGCTTACTAATGTTGTTATACAACCCGGCAAACCGGCATATACCACCAACAAGTACATCATCCGCGTTGAACCAGGTATGCGCGATGAGCTGTTGCCTGTTATCGAACAGAAGCTGGGCGAATCTAATCGACAGCGTGTCATTAAGCGCGTAAGTACGCTCGAAGATCTGGCCGCAAGGTCTTATCAACAGGATCGTGGCACAGCCATCATCCTGTCCATAGTGATTTCCCTGCTTATCGGACTAACAGTGCTGGTGATCGTCGGCTTGTCATCTTTCCATGTTACGCAACGCACCAAGCAAATCGGCACGCGCCGCGCTCTTGGCGCAAGGCGCATAGACATAATTAAACAATTCATGCTCGAGAACTGGCTGGTCACAACCGCAGGCGCGTTACTTGGTGCGTTGCTGACCTTTGCGCTCGCCTACTGGCTGGAAGTTTCCTTCGAGCTGCCGCGACTGGACTGGCGCTTTCTGCCGGCTGGAATCGTAACGCTCTGGGTAATGTCATCGCTGGCAGCTTTCGAACCTGCACGCCGTGCAGCATCTGTTCCACCGGCGGTTGCTACACGCAGCGTTTAGTGGATAACGGCTAGAGGGCGGGTAGTTATGGTCGCTGTCCCCTTATCCACTTATGCCACGCAAATTTCCGATCGGCCGACCCTCTTCCATTTCCCACTGTACTCCCCACGGATCCAGCCAGTAGAAGAACCTGATCTTTACCGGCGTCAATTCCTCTGGAGGTCCGTATTTCGGGGATTCATTAATCATTTTGACGTCGGATTGCTGTTTAAGGTAGTAGAAAACCTTCTCTGCATCTGACACTTCCAGGGCAACGTGTCGAATGCCACCAAGATCGTT
>QNFK01000235.1 GCA_003645495.1 Gammaproteobacteria bacterium | reverse complement strand
TTTTCCTGGGACCATCCAAAGTCCGCTTTCGGGAAATGCAGACGTTCGAACGCGATCTGAATTGACCCTGCCTGAACGGTGGAGTCTTATCTATTATAGCGACCTGTCAGACTCAGTCCGCCAGCATCTTCCTGATGATCTCATTAACCTGGCCCGGGTTTGCCTTGCCGCCAGTTTCCTTCATTACCTGACCGACAAAAAATCCGAGTAACTTGTCTTTGCCGGCCCGGTAGTCCGCTGCCTGTCCCGGATTTGCTTCGATAACTGCGGCGACAATTTTCTCAATCGCGCCGGTGTCTGTTATTTGCTTCAGACCCTTCTTTTCAATGATCTCATCGGCGCTGCCCTCGCCCAGCCACATCGCATCAAATACTTCCTTGGCGATTTTGCCGGAGATGGTTTGGTCTTCGATGCGATCAAGTAGTCCGGCGAGTTCATCAGCAGCAATCTTGCTGTCCTGGATATCTAGGCCTTCCTTGTTCAGAGCCGCAGACAAACCACCAACGATCCAGTTGGCCGCAACTTGCGGTGCGGCAGCGCTCTTCCCGGCGACTGTCTCGAAATAATCTGCAAGTGCGCGACTGAAAGTCAGGATTTCGGCATCAGCAGATTTGAGTTGGTATTGATCAACGAATCGCTGCTTTTTGGCGTCGGGTAATTCCGGTAGTGTCTTGCGTACTGCTTCGATGAAATCTGCATCGAGTTCAACAGGCAACAAATCCGGATCGGGGAAATAACGATAGTCGTTAGCCTCCTCTTTGCTACGCATCGGCCGCGTCTCATCTTTGGCCGAATCGTAGAGGCGGGTTTCCTGGCGAACTTCGCCACCCTCTTCGATATGTTCGATTTGTCGTTCGACTTCAAAATTGATCGCTTTCTCGACGAAGCGAAACGAGTTCAGGTTTTTTATCTCGGTTCTCGTACCGAGTTCCTTCTGGCCACGCGGGCGAACTGAAACATTCGCATCGCAGCGGAACGATCCTTCCTGCATGTTGCCATCAGATATTTCCAGGTAGCGCACGATGGAGTGAATCTTGCGCATGTAGGCGACCGCTTCTTTCGCAGAACTCATTTCCGGTTCGGATACGATTTCCAGTAGCGGTGTTCCCGCCCGGTTCAGATCGATTCCCGACATCTTGTCGAAACGTTCGTGCAGCGATTTGCCGGCATCTTCTTCCAGGTGCGCGCGCGTTATGCCGACGCGTTTTTCGGCGCCAGACTCGTCACGAATAAACATTTCTCCGTGCTCGACAATCGGCAGCTCCAATTGGCTTATCTGGTAGCCTTTTGGCAGATCGGGATAAAAATAATTCTTCCTGGCAAAAATCGAGCGCGGTGCAACGGTCGCGTTGACAGCGAGACCGAACTTGGCGGCCATGCGCACCACTTCACCGTTGAGTACCGGCAGCACGCCCGGGTAACCAAGATCGATCAATGAAGCCTGCGTGTTCGGTTCAGCACCATAGGCCGTGGATGATCCGGAAAAAATCTTGCTCTTCGTAGCGAGCTGCGTATGCACCTCAAGCCCGATCACAACTTCCCAGTCCGCGCTCATGCGTAATCTCCGGGAACCTGGTCATGCCAGTCGGTGAGCTGCTGGTACTGGTGTGCGCACGCGAGGATCGTTTCCTCGGCGAAGTGCGGACCAACCAGCTGCAAGCCGACCGGTAAGCCATCCGCAAAACCGCAAGGCACGGAAAGACCGGGCAAACCGGCCAGGTTCGCACCAATCGTATAAATGTCGTTAAGGTACATGGTGATCGGATCATCGGTCTTCTCACCAATGGCGAATGCAGTTGTCGGCGCCGTTGGGCCGGCGATGACATCGACATTTGCAAAAGCGTTCCTGAAATCCTGGCTGATTAACTGGCGAACCTTTTGTGCTTTCAGGTAATACGCATCGTAGTAGCCGGCAGAAAGAACGTAAGTACCGGTCATGATGCGACGTTTCACTTCCGCGCCAAATCCCTCGCCGCGACTGCGGCTGTACAAATCCAGGAGGTCTTCCGGGTTCTCGCTGCGACGACCGAACCGAACACCATCAAAGCGCGACAGGTTCGACGAGCACTCTGCAGGTGCAACGACGTAATAAGTGGGTACGGACAAGTCGATATTCGGCAAATCGATTTCGATCAGTGTTGCACCTTCTGCTTTCAATGCTGCCAGCGCTGCGTTTACCTTTTCTGCACAGTTGGCATCGAGTCCCTCATCAAAATGCTGGCGCACGATGCCGATTTTCAAACCTTTAACCGGACGCGACAGACCGCCGACATAATCAGGAACCGGGTGATCCACCGAGGTCGAATCCCGTTCGTCGAAACCCGCCATCACGCCCATCAGCATTGCGGCATCTTCGGCTGTTCTTGTAATGACTCCAGCCTGATCGAGGCTCGAGGCAAATGCGACCATGCCGTATCGCGACACCCTTCCATAGGTGGCTTTCAGGCCAACGGTTCCGGTCAATGCAGCCGGCTGCCGGATCGAACCGCCGGTATCCGTGCCGGTCGCCGCAGGGGTAAGTCTTGCTGCCACAGCAGCCGCTGAACCACCGGAGGATCCGCCCGGAGACAATTTGGTATTCCACGGATTGGTAACCGGACCGTAATAACTGGTCTCGTTGGATGAGCCCATCGCGAACTCGTCCATATTGGTTTTGCCCAGCATCACGGCGCCGGCAGATTTCAGTCGCGCAACGACGGTCGCGTCGTATGGCGAAACAAAGTTTTCAAGTATCCGCGAACCGCAGGTTGTCAGGACGTCTTTGGTGCAGAAGAGATCCTTGTAGACAATTGGCAGGCCGTTCAAAGGCCCGGCATCGCCACTGGCCCTTGCCTTGTCGGCAACATCGGCGCGCTCGAGCGCTTCATCGCTGGTGATCGTAATGAATGCATTCAGGCTCGCCTGATGCTTAACGATGCGCCTAAGCAACGCCTCGGTCAGTTCCCGTGATGAGAAGTCGCCCGCACTGAGACCGCGTGCAAGTTCCGCCAGCGAGCGCTGGTGTATTTCTTTGCTCGCGCTCATGGCTACTCTATTACCCTGGGGACCAGGTAATAGCCGTCCTCAACCGAGGGGGCATTTTTCTGCGCCTGGTCACGCAGGTCAGATTCGGTGATTTCGTCGGCCCGCAGACGCTGGGACATGTTGAGGGGGTGCGCCATCGGCACTACATCGTCGGTCGACGCTGCCTGCAGCTGGTCGACAAAATCGACAATACTGGACAATTTTTCGACCACATCGGCAATTTCGTCGTCCTGCAGCTGCAGCCGGGCGAGCGTTGCGATGTATTCAACCTGTTCTTTGCTTAGCGACACGAGATGATCCGGATTCTCGCGTCAGGCGAGATTTGCGGCGGGTTTCGGGCAGCAATAATACACGCCGTCTTGTGCAATGTCGTGTCCGTTGTTACATTGCGTCGTCGCTATTCTTTGCGGGACTCTACCCCCACATGCTCAAGAACATTCTAGGTTATTTCTCGAACGATCTGTCGATCGATCTCGGGACTGCAAACACCCTTATTTACTCCCGTGGGCACGGTATCGTGCTCGACGAACCCTCGGTGGTTGCCATCCGTGAGGACTCCGGCCGTGGCGGCCGCGTGGTCGAGGCGGTCGGCGCAGAGGCCAAGAACATGCTGGGCAGGACGCCGGGCAATATCACGGCAATTCGCCCCCTGAAAGACGGCGTCATCGCCGATTTCACCGTGACCGAGAAGATGCTGCAGCATTTCATCCGCAAAGCTCACGGCACTCGCTATTTTCGCCCAAGCCCACGGGTCCTGGTTTGCGTACCGTATGGTTCCACCCAGGTGGAAAGACGCGCTATCCGCGAATCTGCCGAGGGTGCTGGCGCGCGCAAAGTACATCTGATTCCCGAGCCGATGGCTGCCGCAATCGGTGCCGGAATGCCGGTACACGAGGCACGCGGCTCAATGGTGCTCGATATTGGCGGTGGCACATCGGAAGTCGCCGTGATTTCCCTGAACGGTATCGTCTATGCCGCCTCTGTCAGAATTGGCGGCGACCGCTTCGACGAAGCGATCACCAACTACGTACGTCGTAACTACGGCATCCTGATCGGTGAAGCCACTGCCGAACGTATTAAACATGAGATCGGCTCTGCGTTTCCGGGCCAGGAAGTGCTGGAGATATCAGTCAAAGGCCGTAACCTGTCCGAGGGTGTACCGCGAGCCTTCACACTGAACAGCAACGAAATTCTCGAAGCGCTGCAAGAACCTTTGCAGGGCATTGTTGGCGCCGTCAAAGAAGCCCTTGAACAGACGCCACCAGAGCTCGGCGCCGATGTTGCCGATCGGGGCATTGTGCTGACCGGTGGTGGGGCAAAGTTGCGGGATATCGACAAGCTGCTGATGGAAGAGACGGGCTTGCCAGTTGTCAT
>QNFK01000234.1 GCA_003645495.1 Gammaproteobacteria bacterium | reverse complement strand
GGACACCAACCTGGGCCCCGTCCGCGGCCAGTGCCAAAGCCAGGTTTACCGCCGTTGTGGACTTGCCTACACCACCCTTGCCGGAGGCAATAGCGACAACATTCTTAACATTTTCAAGAGGTTGCAAGTTTCTCTGCACCCCATGGGCAGTGATATTGGTGCGAATATCCAGCTCGATTTCGTCCACCTGGAACTTCCCGGTGAGGAATTTGCCGATTTCAGCCCGTAGTTCGTCATGAATGCCGCTGGCCGCCAGGCTCAGCTCGATTACAACCACGGCCTTCGCGTCCACGATTTCCGCACTGGCGACCCGCCCGATCTCGCCGATTGTATGCCCAAGGCCCGGTACCGCAACGGATTTGAGGGCCTTTCTCAATTCAGAATCTGCAGACAATGTCACACTCCATAAGGTTGTATTAGGTAAAATTCGTTTGTTAGCGCCTGTGAAGGCGTTGGCGGGCGATATTGTAACCACACTTGATTGGATTGCATGCACAGTATTGAGAAATATTCGGCCCACAGGTCTTCTGTGGAGCACGTTCCGCCCTTCGGGCGATGTGGCATAATGCCGCATCGAACGCAGATGACAGCGGTTGCGGGCCAGTCCCACAGGGCGCAATCCCATTATCAATTCGCCTGGGCAAGAGCGATTTCAACATTCATGGCGCTGGATCTAAAGGAACAGACTTATCTGTCTGCAGGGATGCTGGTATCCCCTGCTAATGGCGCATGCTCGCTCGTCGATCCTGGCGTCACACCACGCAAATCGGGAAATCAATAGTGGCAATTCTCGGTGGCTTTCGCGCAGATCAACTGATCAGCCAGCTGGTCGGCGAAACAGACGCAAATTCCCCTGCCGCACACAAACTCATTGAACGACTGAAGAAGATCGGTCCGAAGGTCATTCCCAGGGTCATCGATGCACTCGCGATGAGTGACAAAAGCCATACGATAGTGTTCGTTGATATTCTTGCCAGCTACGTCAGCGACAAAACGCTGAAGTTTTACAAAGACGGACTTTCCGACGGCGGTGAGCGGGTGGTCAAAGCCACTGCCTGGGCACTATCCAGCAGCAATAATTTCAATGTCAACGCCCTGCTCGACTTCTTCGACGACAAGGAAGTATCCAAACCCGCATTGCTCGAGGTGTTGAAAGTTCACAAGGCCGACCTGAGCGTGCATGACCTGTTAAGGCGTGCCTATGAACTTGAACCTAAGGAAAAAGCGGCGTTGTTCGCCATTATTGACAGCGTCGTAACAGCGGATATGGTGCCGGACCTGATTGCGCGAATGGGCGGCAAGGATCCGGTCGTCAAGATTCATTTGATCAACCTGCTGTCGAAATTCGACAAATCAGGAATCAACCAGGCTTTGGAAATGCAACTTAAGGACACCAGCAGAATGGTGCGCAGCGCTGCTCTGGGCGCACTTGGCGAGCGCAACGGCAACATTAATATTGAAAAGATTACCAGTTTATTGCTGGACCCGGATCTCGAAGTGCAAAACAAAGCCGTTGATGTAATTGTCAAAATCAATCACCCGGAGACGGTCAAATACCTTGTTGCAGCTTTGAAGGACGAATCTGAATACACCAGGCGATCTGCGGTCGAAGTGCTCAATGAAATTGGCGATCCCAATTCAGTCAAAGACTTGCTATCGGCGATTAAGGATGACGACTGGTGGGTGCGCGCCCGCGCAGGTGATGCGCTGGCTGAAATCGGCGGGCCGAAGGTAGTTAACGCAGTACTCGAGCTCATCAAAGACAAGGATGAAGACATTCGTCGCACGGCGATTGAAATATTGAATGCCACGAAGGATGAAAAGGCAGTCGATACATTAATCAAAGCGACCGACGACAGCGACTGGTGGGTAAGAGAGCGGGCAGTTGATGCACTGGCGCAAATCGGCAGCGAGAAAGCCGTGCCGAAACTGACTTCAATGCTGGGCAAGAACGCACAAACGGACGCAGTCGTGGTTCGCGCGCTGGGCAAGATCGGCAACGCCGACGTCATCTCGCAAATCGTTCCAATGCTCAAACGCCCGGAACGTGAAATTCAGGTCGAGGCAATTAAGGCGCTTTCTCATCTTGCTGATGAAAAACGTGCAGACACTGTTCGTAGCGTGCTCCTGAAAATCAAGCAGTCCGATGATCGAACAATCATTAACAGTGCCGATATTGCGATAAAGGAAATCGACGCCAAATTTTCTGCAAGCGTTATTGAAGAAAATATCCGCGCAGAAAAAATGTCGGAACACACGAAAACGCTGTTACTGGATAACCAGGATATTGAAAAACTTATCGAAGCGCAGGCTGCAGCCGTCGATCCAACCGATACAAGTGCCGCAGTCGATCCGGCGCAACAGATCATGCTCGATATTTCGAAACTGGAACCCGGTTACGTCATCGACGGACGTTACAAATATATTGAAAAGATCGGCAAAGGCGCGTTCGGCACCGTACTCCTGATGCAGGACCAGGTTGTAGACGAGCGACTTATTCTTAAGTTTTTGAATCCCAATGTTTCCTCCGACGAGGAAATGATGAAACGCTTCGTGCATGAGCTGCGCTACTCACGAATGATTACGCATAAAAACGTCATTCGAATTTATGATTTCCTCCATCTGCAGGGCGCGTATGCGATCTCAATGGAATATTTCCCCTCGCATACGCTGAGCGGAGAAATTCCAGGCCAGAAACCGATGAGTTTCAAAAAGGCGCTGGGCTTCTCGCTGGACATGGCTACCGGCATGGCAGTTGCGCATCAGGCAGGCGTCATTCATCGAGATCTCAAACCTGCCAACATTCTGGTAAACGAAGAAGGCCTGCTCAAAATTGTGGATTTCGGTGTTGCGGCGGCCGCAAGTAGTGGCGATACGCAACTAACCAAGACCGGCTATGTCATTGGTTCACCCAAATACATGGCGCCGGAGCAAATCCTCGGCAAGAAAGTTGATGCGACTGCTGATGTGTACAGCATTGGCGTCATCATGTACGAAATGATAACCGGAATTCCGCCCTACAGCCGCGGCGATCACATGTCAGTCATGTACCAGCACGTCCAGGGCAAGGCCAAACTTTGCCAGGAAATTAATCCTGACATTCCGGATGCCTTTGCGGCCATCGTCGCCAAATCCATGTCCGTTGACAAAACCAAGCGCTACAAATCGATGGACGAGCTGATCGACGCACTGTCCGAAGTACAACTTTAAAAAATGTGCGACAGCGCACTGGCGCACGCTTGAAATTCCGCCTAGGATACGGCTAACTCACTGATTTTTAGGCACACCGAAACGATCCTTCATGCCACGCATTGACTCATTCCTGAAGCTGGGCCTTGCCCAGGGCTGTTCCGATGTGCATCTGGCGGTCGGTGTTCCGCCGATGTTGCGAATGAATGGCGATTTGCTGCCGATTAAATTCCGCGAATTGTCGGACACAGAACTCGAAAGCTATCTCACGGAAATACTCAGCGACACGCAGAAAGAGACCTTTTATTCGGGCCGCGACCTCGACTTCTCCTACGTTGCAGAAGATGGCGGGCGTTTTCGCGTCAACCTTTTCCGCAAAGATTCCGGCATGGGTGCAGTATTTCGCTTTATCCCAAATGAAGTGCCCACACTTGAAAAGCTGAACATGCCCAGCGTAATTCGCGATTTCTGCGACTTTCACCAGGGCATGGTATTGGTGACTGGCTCAACCGGCACCGGTAAGTCGACAACCCTGGCGGCAATGATCGACCACCTGAACCAGACTCGCAGCCTGAATATTATCAGCCTGGAAGATCCGATCGAGTTTGTTCACCCGAGCAAGAGCAGCCAGGTAATTCAAAGAGAACTCGGCACGCACCTGACGAGCTTCGCAGATGGCGTACGCTCGGCGATGCGCGAAGATCCGGATGTCATCCTGGTCGGCGAGCTGCGTGATGCTGAGACCATATCGATGGCGATGACTGCTGCCGAGACGGGTCACCTGGTGCTGGGTACGCTACATACAACAGGTGCCGTGAAAACGATTGATCGAATCATCGACGCGTTGCCAGGCGAACTGCGCGAACAGACCAAGAGTTTCCTTGCGCAAAGCCTGAAGGCCGTGGTTACGCAAGTACTGGTAAAGACACCTGATGGCCGCGGTCGTAAAGCTGTTCTCGAAATCCTCGTTAACAACCGCGCAATATCAAAACTTATAACAAATGATCAGTCGCACCAGATTCCCGCGCAACTGCAAACCGGCAAAGATGTCGGCATGCAGTTGATGGATCAGGCATTGCTCGAGGCGATTGAAGCGAACGAGGTCGACCCCGACGACGCATTTCGTCATGCGCTGGACAAGAAGCGATTTCAACGTTTTGTTACTGATTCGGCAATCTTGCCCACGCTCGACTCGGACGATCAGGGTTAG
>QNFK01000233.1 GCA_003645495.1 Gammaproteobacteria bacterium | reverse complement strand
CCGTCAACATGAAGGGCAAGACCAAGCGCCAGGGCCTGCGTCGCGGCAAACGTTCCGACTGGAAGAAGGCGTATGTTTCACTCGAACAGGGTCACGAAATCGACCTTGCATCCATAGGTGGTTAAGCATCATGGCGTTGATTAAAGCAAAACCTACTTCACCTGGTCGCCGCTTCGTCGTCTCGGTCAAGACTCCCGGGTTGCACAAGGGTAAGCCCTTCGCTGCATTGCTGGAGAAGAAATCGAAGACCGGCGGGCGCAACAATGGCGGCCATATCACCACGCGTCACATCGGTGGTGGTCATAAGCAGCATTACCGCATGATTGATTTCAAGCGCAACAAGGACGGCATCGATGCCGTGGTTGAGCACATCGAATACGATCCCAATCGTAGTGCGCACATTGCACTGCTGAAATACATGGACGGCGAACGCCGTTACATTATCGCACCCAAGGGTGTTGCCGAGGGCGCCAGGTTGCGTTCCGGCGATGACGCCGGTATCAAGAGCGGCAACTGCCTGCCATTGCGTAACATCCCGGTCGGTTCGATCGTGCATTGCATCGAGCTGAAGCCCGGCAAGGGCGCGCAAATCGCACGCTCGGCGGGAACCTCGGCCCAGTTCGTGGCGCGCGACGGCGCATACTCCACGCTGCGCCTGCGCTCCGGTGAAATTCGCAAGGTATTGTCCGATTGCCGCGCCGTAATCGGTGAAGTCGGCAACGGTGAGCACAGCCTGCGTTCACTCGGCAAGGCCGGCGCAACCCGCTGGCGCGGTGTCCGTCCGACCGTACGCGGTGTCGCCATGAACCCGGTCGATCACCCGCATGGCGGCGGTGAGGGTCGTACCTCCGGTGGCCGTCATCCGGTTTCGCCCTGGGGCACTCCGGCCAAGGGATTCAAGACACGTTCGAACAAGCGCACCGACAACCTGATTGTGCGTCGTCGGAACAAGAGGTAATAGTAGATGCCACGCTCACTGAGAAAAGGCCCGTTTATCGACCAGCACCTGATGAATAAGGTGCTTGTTGCGGTAGAAACCAACAACAAGCGCCCCATCAAGACCTGGTCGCGGCGTTCGATGATTGTGCCCGAAATGGTTGGATTGACCATTGCGATCCACAACGGACGCCAGCATGTGCCGGTATTGATTAATGAAAACATGGTCGGTCACAAGCTCGGTGAATTTTCGCTGACACGTACCTACCGTGGTCATACCGTCGACAAGAAAGCGAAGAGTAGGTAATTCAGATGCAAACCAGTGCAAAACATCGTCACGCCAAGATTTCTGCGCAGAAGTGCCGTCTGGTTGCAGACCAGGTACGCGGTCTGCCGGTCGAGAAAGCGTTGACCTTGCTGACTTTCAGCAACAAGAAAGCCGCGATCCTGGTGCGCAAGGTGCTGGAGTCGGCTATCGCCAACGCCGAGCACAATGACGGCGCCGATATCGACGAGCTCAAGGTAGCGTCGATTTTTGTCGACGTGGGCCCCAGCATGAAGCGCATGCGCGCTCGCGCCAAGGGACGTGGTAATCGAATTGTAAAACGCACCAGTCACATTACCGTGACGGTTGCGGATAGTTAAAGAGGCAAGCATGGGACAAAAAGTTCATCCAACAGGTTTCCGTCTCGGTATTGCCACCGACTGGACCTCGAAGTGGTACGCGGATTCTGCTGATTTCGCGAACTTTCTCGATGAAGACCTGAAGATACGCGAATTTCTGAAGAAGAAACTGGCGCAGGCCGCGATTAGCCGCATCCAGATCTCGCGTCCGGCGAAAGCGGTTGCGGTCACCATCCACACCGCGCGCCCCGGCATCATCATCGGCAAGAAGGGTGAGGATATCGAGAGGCTGCGAATCGAGGTTGCTTCACTTGTGTCGGCGCACATCAACAACGTCAAGATCAGCATCGAAGAGATTCGCAAGCCGGAGCTGGATGCCCAGCTGGTAGCGGAAGGCGTCGCCTCGCAACTGGAGCGCCGTGTCATGTTCCGTCGCGCCATGCGGCGTTCGGTAACCAATGCCATGCGCATCGGCGCCGAAGGCATCAAGATCAATGTTTCGGGCCGTTTGAACGGTGCTGAAATTGCGCGTAACGAATGGTATCGCGAAGGCCGCGTGCCGCTGCATACCCTGCGCGCCAACGTCGACTATGGATTTGCCGAGGCGCTTACGACTTACGGCATCCTGGGTGTCAAGGTCTGGATTTACAAGGGTGAGGTTTTCGACCTTGAAAGCAAGGACTCGGGCGGCTCAAAGGCGTCAAAGTAAGAGAATCGAGATATGTTACAGCCTAAAAGAACAAAATTTCGCAAGCAGTTCAAGGGTCGCAACCGCGGCCTGGCGACGACCGGCAGCAAGGTCAGCTTTGGCGAATACGGTCTCAAGGCCGTCGAACGTGGCAAGATTACCGCGCGCCAGATCGAGGCAGCGCGTCGCGCCATGACCCGTCACGTCAAGCGTGGCGGCAAGATCTGGATCCGCGTGTTTCCGGATGTGCCGGTTTCAAAGAAACCGCTTGAAGTGCGTATGGGTAAAGGCAAAGGCAACGTCGAGTTCTGGGTTTGCAAAATCCAGCCCGGCCGGGTCCTCTACGAAATGGAAGGTGTCACCGAAACCATCGCTCGCGAAGCGTTTCGCCTGGCTGCTGCCAAGATACCGTTCAAGACAACGTTTGTTTCCAGGACCGTAATGTAATGAATGCTGCAGAACTACGTGGAAAGTCAGAAAAAGAGTTAGGCGATGAGTTGCTCGCGCTGCGCCGTGAGCAGTTCAACCTGCGCATGCAGCAGGGCGTCAATCCGGACGCGGTTCGTAGCGACCAGATCACCGGCGTGCGTCGAAATATTGCACGCGTCAAAACGGTGATGAATGAAAAACGTGGCCAGAAAGTAGGCGAGAAAGAATCATGAGTGAAAAGGTATTAAGAATCCAGACCGGGTCGGTCGTTAGCGACAAGATGCACAAGTCGGCAGTGGTGTTGATCGAGCGTAAGGTAAAACACCCGATTTACGGCAAGTTCATGAATAAGTCGACCAAGCTGCACATTCATGATGAAAACAATGAATGCGGTGTCGGCGATACCGTACAGATTTCCGAATGCCGGCCAATTTCCAAGACCAAGTCATGGACGCTGGTCAAGGTCGTCGAGAAAGCAAACTAGGGCGCGCAGGTAGAAAGCTATGATTCAAATGCAAACAGTACTCAACGCCGCGGATAATAGCGGTGCGCGCAAGATGCAGTGCATCAAGGTGCTCGGCGGTTCCAAGCGTCGCTACGCGGCGATCGGCGATATCATCAAGGTCAGCATCAAGGATGCGATTCCGCGCGGCAAGGTCAAAAAGGGCGAAGTCTACAATGCCGTCGTGGTACGTACCGTGCATGGTGTGCGTCGACGTGATGGCTCGGCGATCAAGTTCGACGGTAACGCGGCGGTTATTCTGAACAATAACCTGCAGCCGATCGGCACCCGGATATTTGGCCCGGTGACCCGCGAATTGCGCGGTGAAAAATTTATGAAAATTATTTCGCTCGCACCTGAAGTGCTGTAGCTGGATAAACGTTATGCAAAAGATTAAGAAAGGTGATGAAGTCATCGTGATCGCGGGCCGCAGCAAGGGCCAGCGTGGCAACGTGCTCAAACGCATCGACGATAGCCGCCTGCTGGTGGAAAACGTCAACATGGTAAAGAAGCACGTCAAGGGTAATCCGCGTAGCGGAGACGCCGGTGGCATCATCGACCAGGAATCACCAATCCAGATTTCCAATGTAATGTTGTTCAATCCGCACACCCAGAAGGGTGACCGTGTTGGCTTCAAAACACTGGAAGACGATCGCAAGGTCCGTTACTTCAAATCTAACGGCGAAGTCGTGGATATTTAGAAATCGTTGATTAAGAACAGCGTTGATTAAGAACAGCGTTGATTAAGAACAGCGTTATTCAGGAACAGGCAATGACCAGACTAGAACAACATTACCGGGATACAGTAGCGAAAGATCTGCAGGCGCAGTTTTCCTACAAATCCTCGATGGAAATTCCGCGCATCACCAAGATCACCCTCAACATGGGTGTCGGCGAAGCGTCCCAGGACAAGAAGATCATCGACCACGCGGTCGAGGACCTGTCGCTGATCGCCGGGCAAAAGCCGGTTGTTACCATCGCCAAGAAGGCGATCGCGGGTTTCAAGATCCGTGAAGGCATGCCGATCGGCTGCAAGGTAACCCTGCGCCGTGCGCGCATGTATGAATTCCTGGATCGCCTGGTTAACTTTTCGATTCCGCGAATCCGTGACTTCCGTGGCCTCAGCCCCAAGTCTTTCGATGGGCAGGGTAACTACAACATGGGAATGACCGAGCAGATCGCGTTCCCGGAAATCGATTATGACAAGATTGACAAGCTGCGTGG
>QNFK01000232.1 GCA_003645495.1 Gammaproteobacteria bacterium | reverse complement strand
CGTTCCCGTTTCGGATCTGCGCTCAGTATCGGATACAGGATCTTCCACGTCTCCTCATCCGGGTAAATGGCAGGGCAGTTGAGAATTTCCGGATCAATAAACTCGCGCGAAGATCTGTTCGAGTTCGCATAATTCACTTCGTTCACGATGTCCGCGGCGATCTCAGGTCGCATCAGGAAGTTCATGAACAAGTACGCATTGTCTTTGTGTGGCGCGTCGGTCGGCATATACAGACCATCGACCCACAGTCCGGAACCCTCTTTCGGCATGGTGTAACGCAATTCAATGTCAATTCCAGCATCTCGCGCGCGACTTGCGGCCGCTGCGTAGTCGCCGGACCAGCTCATCGCGACGCATACTTCCTGGCTCGGCAAATCAATTTGCATTTTTTGATTACTGAAATAGCGAATATAGGGGCGTACCAGTTTGAGCTGCGCTTCGGCTGCGGCAAGATTTTCGTCATCAACGGCGTTGGGATCTCGTCCGAGGTACGCAAGAACCATCGGAAACAGATCTGTTGGCCCATCCAGCAGTGTTACACCGCAATCGGCAAGTTTGGAGACGACTTCCGGATCGAAAATCACGTCGGCACTGTCCATGGGGTGATTGGGCAGGCGCTCCCGAACAAGTTCGACATTCCATGCGTAACCGGTCGTTCCCCAGTGATACGGGACGGAATAGCTGCGCGTCCCGACGTACGTATCTGTTTTCTCAATCATCTCCTGGTCGAGATGGCGAATGTTGTCCAGGCGTGAGAAATCAAGCTTTTCGTACACGCCAATGGGGGTCAGGCGTGACGAGTACTGGCTGCTGTTCACGACAACGTCATATCCACTGTTGCCGGCGAGCATCTTGACGTCAACGACCGGCGAAGAGTCATACAAATCGTAGTTAACCTTGATTCCGTATTCGGCTTCGAATTTCTCGATAGTGTCTGGTGCTATGTAGTCAGCCCAGTTGTATACGTTGACGACCTTCTCATTGCTGGCTGTTGCAGCTGTTTTGTCTGTGGTGCAGGCAGAAAACAGCAGCAAGGACGCTGCGACGCCGGTGCCCAGTATTTTTCCTGCCTTAGTCATATGCCACCGATTTCACCACCGCTGCATACGATTAACAATTGAATTCAGCCAATTACGCGATGCGCAAAGAGACTTACATCTCGTCAAGGCCGCGTTTCAGCAGGCAACGCGCAATGATCAGTCGCTGAATTTCGCTCGTGCCTTCCCATATCCTGTCGACCCGCAGTTCACGGAAGAACCGTTCCGCGACGTTTTCCCGCATATAACCCCGGCCGCCGAATATCTGTACTGCACGGTCGGCCACACGATTGGCCATTTCAGAAACGAACAGCTTCACCATCGAACAGCGGTTGTGCATCGCTTTCACATTTTCACCACGATCATTGGCAGCTGCAGCTTCAAAGGTCATAAGACGGGCAGCCCACAACTCGCTCGCACTGTCGGCGAGCATGAACTGGATCGCCTGTTTTTCGCTCAATGGCGCGCCGTCCACTATGCGCTCTTGTGCAAATGCGGTCGCTTCCTCGATTAATCGGGCAGCCGCACCACAACAGCGTGCACCGATCATAAGGCGCTCGTGACGGAACCAGCTTTTTGTGAACGCCATGCCATCGCCCGGTTCGCCAACACGACGGTCTGCCGGCACAGCGACGTCTGCAAAACGGTAGGTTGGATGGTGGGCCGCATAGGTGTGGCTGAATAAAGGTGACGCAATCATTTCAATGCCATCGGTCCCCTGGTCGACGAGGAATAACGCTTCGTCATTCTCATCGGGTATGCGTGCCTGGAACCAGAAGAAGTCCGCGAGGTTGGCACTGGTGACGTACCATTTTTCACCGTTGAGAACATAGGAGCCATTGTCTTCAGTTGCGGTTGCTTCAAGCGCGGAGACGTCTGAGCCAGGCCCGGATTCGGTGATGGCGTAGCAGTCCTTCAACTCGCCATGCATCATCGGCATGATGTATTTTTCGATTTGCGCATCGGAGCATGCCTCGAACATCCATTTCTGCGGCTCGGAGAAACACCAGGAAAGGGCATTTGTTACCCGGCCGAGTTGCTCCCAGACGGCTACCTGTTCAATCAGCGGTAATTCCAGGCCACCGTATTTTTTTGGTACATCCATCGCACTGAAACCAAGTTCGATCGCGCGTGCCTTGTTACGTTTGGTAATTTCGGCAGGCAACACTCCCTCGTTCATTTCCGCTTCTACTTCGTGCGGCTGCAAATATTCGTCAGCCTACGATCTGGCACGTTGCTGCCACTCAATAGCGCTATCGCTTAGTTCTATTCTCAACTCAGGTATCTCACTTTTTCGGGTAGTGATCAGGGAACACTGCGTGCAGGTAACTGTAGATCGATTTCATCGCAGTGCCACGGTTGAATGTCTTTGGGTGAATCAGGCAGGCCAGCCAGAGGCCATCAGTCATGGACGTGAGGACGTCAGTAACAGTCTGCGCATCGATATCTGCGTAGTTGCCTTCACTAATTATATTTTCGGCAAGCTCCAGCATGATTTCATCATACTTTTGTTCATACGCTGCGCAAATTTTCCGGTAGGTCGGGACCGCTTTCGCTTCTCCCCAAAAAGCGAACCAGACGGCGAGTTTCTTGCGGTCGCAGACGGATGGCTTGACGTCCATTTCCATGAGGGCAAGTAGTTTTGCTGCAGCTTGCGGCGGTGAATTGGCAACTGCTTGCATGAACTCGTTATCGTAGTCTTCAAACAGGTAAATCAGTGTCTCTTTGAGCAGGTTGTCCTTACTTTTGAAGTGCAGGTTAACAATGCCCTGTGACAACCCGGCTTCGCTCGCCACGTCGGCCAGCGTCATGCCGCCGAGACCTTTATTGGAGATGCACGTGATCGTCGCATCGAGCAGCTGCTGCTGTCGCCGTTCCTTTGAAAGCGCCCGGCGACTCAATTTTTCTGCGGCTATAGCCATGCATCAAAACTCATTGGATTTTCAATACCTTGCGAAAATAACATGTGCGTAAGCGGCTGTTAATGCTATAGATTGTGCCATAAAATGAATGAGTATTCATTCATTTTTCTGGACTTTGGCCCCACCCTCGTGAGATTCTAGGCTCGCAACAGGTCAAACGGAGGCCCTATGAGGTCGCTCGCAAAATCCAATCAGCATTTCCGCAAAGCGATAACAAAATTACCGCTCGGTGTGTCATCGAACTTTCGCTACTGGGGTGATGACAAAACGATTTACGTAAAGCGCGGTAAGGGTGCACGGCTCTGGGATATCGATGACAACGAATACATCGACTACCGGCTTGCGTATGGCCCGGCGATTCTCGGTTATGCAGATTCACGGGTGGACGATGCCGCTCGTGCGGGAATCGAAGTTGGTGGTGTGTTTGCGTTGGGCACTGAGCTTGAGTACGAATTGGCAGTAAGAATCAGCAACATGGTGCCGGCAGCTGAGTTGGTGCGATTTTCCAATTCCGGTACGGAAGCCGTAATGGCTGCGCTGAGAATTGCACGCGCATATACCGGTAAAGATGGGCACATTATCCTGGAAGGTGGCTACCACGGTTTGTTTACCGAGGTGCTCTGGTATACCGAAGTAGAAGACTGGAAGCCGCAGGACGGTGCCCCGGAGGTCCTGCCATATGGCGAGGGTGTTCCCGAGTTGGTGAAACCACTTTTTCATGCGGTACCGCTTAACGATGCCAATGCCGTTGAGGAGGTTCTCAAGAAAAACCACCAGGACATCGGCGCGTTTCTTATCGAACCAATCATGGGCAATTGCTGTGGACTGACTGCGACGGCGGAGTACC
The DNA here is from genome assembly GCA_003645495.1 of Gammaproteobacteria bacterium. GTDB lineage: Bacteria > Pseudomonadota > Gammaproteobacteria > Steroidobacterales > Woeseiaceae > SZUA-117. The sequence continues at coordinate 607 of QNFK01000232.1, read as the reverse complement.
TTGCTGACGTTCGGGCGCTCTGTGACAAATACAACGTCGTGTTGATCATTGACGAGGTAAAGACAGGCTTTAGAGTAGCGAAGGGCGGCGTACAGGAACTATTCGGCGTCAAATCGGATATCTGCACATTCGCGAAAGCGCTTGGCAATGGCTACCCGATTTCCGTCGTAGCGGGCCGCGAGGAAATCATGCGCAAAGTCGGCGACGGCGTCGTGCATGGCGGGACCTTCACAGCGCATTCTGTCGCGGTGGCCGCTGCCAACAAGACCCTGCAAATCCTCGATGAAACTGATGCGCTGGCAACCATACAAAAATACGGTGAAGACCTGCAGGCGGGACTGAGCGGGATTCTTACAGCGCGGGGTATTGAACACAGTTTTGTCGGGCACCCGTCGATGATGGGCTTGTTCTTTAGCGACAAGGCACCGGTGGACTACCGTGACTGGGTCAACACGAATTACGAGTTCTACAATTCACTGGCGCCAGAGCTACACGAACTGGGCATCCTGGTTGAACCCGATTCCAGGGAGCCATGGTTCATGTGTGAGGCGCATGATGTGAAATGCCTTGCTGAAACACTGGACAAATTTGAGACAGCGGTGGACAT
>QNFK01000231.1 GCA_003645495.1 Gammaproteobacteria bacterium | reverse complement strand
TGCTTGCCATCCTTGTCTATCGTCGCACCGGCTTTGGCAATGCTCGAAGTCGGCTTCAGAGCAATGCTCGCCAGGATATCCTGCCCGGCAGAAATTCCACCCAGCGTTCCGCCCGCATCATTCTTGTTAAAGCCGTCCGGCGACATCTCGTCGCGATGTTCGCTGCCTCTTTGCATGACTTCCGCAAAACCGGCGCCGAGCTGAACACGCTTGACTGCATTAATACTCATCAGGCCATGTGCAAGATCGGCCTCCAGCTTGTCGAAGACTGGTTCGCCCAGTCCCGGCGGTACATTCTGTGCGAGTACGCTGATTTTGGCACCGATGGAATCGCCCTCTTCACGCAACGCGTCCATGAATTTTTCCAGTTCGGGGATTTTCTCCGCATCGGCGCAGAAAAAAGGATTTTGATTCACGAGATCCAGATCGATTGCCTGTAGTTCAATTGGACCCAGTTGACTGAGATAGCCGCGAATCGTGATATCGAGTCGCTCACCAAGATATTTCCTGGCGATGGCTCCGGCGGCCACCCGCATGGTCGTCTCGCGTGCCGAGGAACGGCCGCCGCCGCGGTAATCGCGAATTCCGTATTTTTGCTGATAAGTGTAATCAGCATGCCCTGGCCTGAACTTGTCTTTTATATTGCTGTAGTCGCGTGAACGCTGGTCAGTGTTCTCGATCAGCAGGCCAATCGGCGTTCCGGTGGTCTGCCCTTCGAACACACCGGAGAGGATGCTTACCCGGTCCGCTTCTTTACGTTGCGTGGTATGGCGTGATTTTCCAGGCCGCCGACGCTCGAGATCAGCCTGGATATCGGCTTCCGTGAGCTGCATTCCCGGCGGACAGCCATCCACGACGCAGCCCATCGCAGGACCGTGGCTCTCACCGAAGGTCGTGACCGTAAATAGTCGACCGAAGCTGTTACCTGACATTCTATTGACTCAAATTCTGTTTCACGACGGAAGCCGCCGCGCTGAAACTGTCCTGGTGCCGATCGAGTTCAGCTTTGGACAGCAGGAATACCCCGTGCCCACCCAGCGTAAACTCCAGCCAGGTGAATTCGACCGCCGGAAAACGACATTCCAGCGCCGCCTGACTATTGCCTACCTCAACGATAAGAATACCGCCATCGGCAAGAAACCGCGATGCATCATGCAGGATCGTTATGACTGAATCCAGACCGTCATCGCCGGAGGCCAGGCCCAGGGCAGGTTCGTGTGAAAATTCCGGCGCGAGTGCAGCCATATCCTCATCATCCACATACGGTGGATTGCTGACGATGACGTCGTATGCGTTGTGATGTGCCGCATCGTCCAACTCATCGAAAAAATCGGATTGGTACAGCTGTACACGTGCCTGCAGCGTGTAACGCTCTACGTTCACTGCGGCAACCGCCAGCGCATCGTTTGAAATGTCCACCGCATCCACAGTTGCGTCCGGAAATGCCATGGCCATCGCGATGGCGATACACCCGCTGCCGGTGCCAAGATCCAGCAGCCGATCAACTTTTTGCGGTTCGATCCACGGCACGAAATGCTCGCCAATCAACTCGGCCAGCGGCGAACGCGGTACCAGCACACGCTCGTCCACAAAAAACTCAAGACCGGCAAACCATGCCTGTTGCAGAAGATAGGCGACCGGAACCCGATCCTGAATTCGTCTCTGGGCCAGTTGCTCGATATGCTCTCGTTCCGCACTAGTGATCGGCCGCACGTAATTTTGCTCAGCATTTGCATGGTCCAGACCAAGCGCGCCGAACACGAGGTACGCAGATTCATCGAGCGCATTGTCTGTTCCGTGACCGTATACAAGGTCTGCCCGCTCAAACGCACCTGCCGTGCTGCGGATCAGGTCCTCTACCGTAACGATTGTTTTAGCCGGTGACATGCAGCGCATTATTACGGTATGTGATCGCCCGGTCCAGATCGATGGGAACCTCAGGACGACGGCCTTGCGATTCGCGGCTAAAGCCGCTCCTACGGTTTGTGCCAATCTGTAGGAGCGGCATGTGTACACGAATGTACTTATGTCGCGTACCGAGTTGTTTCTGGCAGAATGTTCCAGACTTGAGAATTCGCCCACAATTTAGACGGATGCGCGTGAGCGACGCTGCCGCGATTTGCGGGAAACATGCAGACTCAGCCTGAGTTAGAATGCCCGCGCTATGTATCCGATCCGCAAATTCTTACTCATAACGCTTGCCGTACTCGCTTTGGGTGGCGGCGCGGCTGCAGTGTTCATGCAACTGCAGGGCACGCACGAACTCCCGTCACACGCAACTGTAATACCGACTCCAATGCCGTTGCCCGAATTCGCATTGCTGGATCACGCGGGCAATCAATTCGACCGGCAATCACTGCGTGGCGAGTGGAGCCTGGTTTTTTTCGGCTTTACCCATTGCCCTGATATTTGTCCCGCCACGCTGCAACAGCTGGCGATCGCACGCGGCAAAGTCCTGGCAGCGGATGGCGGTCAAAGCAAATCGTTTCCGCAGATCGTATTAATCAGTGTGGACCCGGAAAGGGACACCGTGGAGATAATGCGCGAGTACGTTGCTAACTTCGGTGCTGACATCAAGGGAGTGACCGGTGATATCGATGAGCTGAAAAAGCTTACCGCTGCACTTGGCATTTTTTTTGAGAAGTCAGAAGACAGTAGCGAAGACTACAATGTCGCGCACTCTGCTGTCGTTCTGCTGATTAACCCAAAAGCTGAGTTTCATGCCCTGTTTAGTGCGCCACATGACGTAGAAAACTTCGTCAATGACGTGCCAATACTGACGGGATCGTGATGAACGCTAAATTTCTCGTTCTGAATTTCGCGATATTGATTATTGCAGCGTGCACAGCAGAACCCGGTGTGCCACTGACAGTATCCGATGTCCGGCTATTTGCGCCATTGACCAAAAGCCGGGCAGCCGTCGGTTACCTTACCCTGCACAACCAGAGCAACGCGCCGCTCACAATCGAGAGCATCTCCAGCACAAATTTTGGCAACATTCAGATGCATGAAACGGTTATCCGTGATGGCGTGGCACGAATGCAGGCCTTGCCAGTCGTAATCATAGAGCCCGGATCCAGCCTCGAGTTTGCGGCCGGCGGCAAACACCTGATGTTAATGCAGCCAACAGCTGATACCGCGGTCGGTGCGAACATCACGCTGGAAATTCATTATGATTCGGGTGGTCTCCTTATTGTCAGCGCAACCATGCAAACAAGAGTGCCCGCCGAATAGGCTTGCCAGTCCATGTCTGAACTCAAATCGAGACTCTTCTTACTGCTGCAGAAACTTTTGCCCAGGTTGGCGCTGACTGCCCTCGTCTTTCGCTTGGCCAGAATCCGAACAACCGGCATAAAGAATTTTTTCATTCGTCAATTTGTCGGTATCTACAAAGTAAACGTTGAAGAGGTCAAACAATCCGTTCCTGACGATTTCGCAACGTTTAATGATTTTTTTATTCGCGAACTCATCACTGGTGCACGGCCAATCGACGCGGCGAGCGAATCTATAGTTTCTCCGGCCGATGGCACGGTCAGCGCCGCTGGAAAAATCGACAGGGACCGAATATTTCAGGCCAAAGGCCTGCACTACACGCTGACAGATTTGCTTGCGACCGACATCGATGATGCGACCAGGTTTGTCGATGGCGCCTTTGCGACAATTTATCTTTCCCCAAGCGATTACCACCGCGTGCACAGTCCGGTTAGCGGAGAGCTTGTCGCAGCGCGTTATGTGCCCGGGGATTTGTTCAGCGTCAATGAGGCCACCGTTTCCTACCTGCCAAACCTTTTCACGCGTAATGAGCGCCTGATCTGTCACTTGCAAACAGTTAATGGCCCGATCGTGGTCATACTCGTTGGCGCGCTGAATGTTGGCAGCATCAGCACGCGCTGGAGCGGCGATCTGCGACCGCGAAAAAAAGGTGTGGTCGACAACATAGATATCGCGAAGAAGGGCGAATCGAGACAACTGAAAAAGGGTGACTTGATTGGCTGGTTCAACATGGGGTCAACCGTAATCGTCTTGTTGCCGCCAGGCTCTTCAGATGAGCTTTCGGCATTAAAAATCGGCTCAGGAGTCAGGATGGGCCAGGCTATTGGCAGCATGAAAAAGATATGACTGGCGGGGCCTGGCAGCCTGATTCTGATCCAGACCTGGCAGCTCGCCGGGCAGAATTGCTGCAGAATGCACATCGTTTTTTTCGCGCCCGAGAAATCCTCGAGGTGGACACGCCGGCATTGTCCGCCCGGACCGTCACAGATCCGAATGTTGCATCCATAACAGCTGTGGCGGCGCATCGACCCACGCTATATTTGCAGACCTCGCCGGAACATTTCATGAAGCGGCTTTTGGCGGCTGGATACCCGGACATCTACCAGGTTTGCAAAGTTTTTCGTGACGGCGAACACGGCCGGAATCACCTGACCGAATTCACGATGATCGAATGGTATCGCCTGAAATT
>QNFK01000230.1 GCA_003645495.1 Gammaproteobacteria bacterium | reverse complement strand
GTGGCTATCGACCTTATCCACGTGCGTACGTACACGGCGGTTATCGCAAGACGAACATTAATATCACTAACAACATCAATATTGGTGGTGGAAATCGACCTGGTATTGGCAATGGGAACCGGCCCGAAACAAGGCCAAATGTTTACGATCGCCCGAAAAACGAAACCAGGAACGCAGAACGACCAGCTACGGCGAATACACGTCAGGCGAAGCCCGCCAGCAATGTTAAGAATGATGTGCTCACCGACCGCTCCGGCAACGTGTACCAGCGCGGCTCGGATGGCAACTGGAACCAGCGTGATAACGGGCAGTGGACTCAGCCCGGCAACCTGGATCGCTCAACATCCGCGCAGTCGCGAACAAATGATAGGAGTAGTCGCCCGACGACTGGCAATACCGGTAGCCAGCGGCCGTCGCAACCCAGTTATTCAGGAGGGTCTGCTGCACGACCACAGTTGGAACGGGATTACGGCGCTCGCCAGCAAGGCGCGCAGCGAACGCAAAATTACAATCGGCAACGGAGTAGTGGTGGTGCCCGGCGGAGGCGTTGAGTTGTGGATTTCGCGGTTTATGGAAAGGTTCTACGATGTTTGTTGCCAGATCGGAGCATTCGCGGCTAAAGCCGCTCCTACGAGCATGCCATTAGAAACGTAGGAGCGGCTTTAGCCGCGAATGCCCGATCTGGCACGAACCAGAACAGAAGCGCCTTATTTCTTCTCAATGATATACAGCAAATCCATCGATTGAGAATCACCAGCACCAACCTCAATCGTAAACCTTTCGCTTAACTGATAGCGCAACAACAAATTACCAATTCGCGCAAAAACACCATACGCATAGCGCGCGTACAGTCGTGAGTTAATCTGCTTGCCGGCAACCAGCGACACCGTGCTTTGATTGCTTCCCTCTATCGCAAGTTCATCCAGCCCCAGTGACAGACCGATCTGATTTGTAATCAATGCAGCCTGCCGTACTCCAAGTGCGAACGCGGCGTCCGCTACCTGGTTTCCATCAGCGGTCGATGCGGTCTGCAGAGGCCGACCGAGAACCAGGTATGAAAGCGTATCCGTCTCCGACATTGCGGGATCTGAAAAGATGGTTGATGATGGATTCTTCGCTCGCCCGCGCAATTCAATACCGACGGTGACTGTTCCGGACACCGTATCGATCTTACGTATGGCGCGCACATTAACGATCGGATCGTCAATGGGTCCTGTAAATATCAGCGTGCCTTTTTCGATCTCAAGTTCTTGTCCGTATGCACCGAAAACGCCGTCTTTCAGTTGGAGTTCGCCGACGGCTTGTGGTTTGCCTGTTTCCTGCTGGGAAAAACGCAGGCTTCCTTCAAGTCTCGAATCGAGCCCAAATGCATCTATATGAACACTCTCACTCAAGATCACATTCACATCGCCGCTCAGCAAAACTTTTGACCTGGTCTCGAGCGTTTCGCCAGTGACGACCGCATCGGCTGACGGGCGAACAGCACCCTCCGGTAATTCACGAACGGCAATTTCCGCTTTCTCCACGTCAAGTTTGCCATTGAACGCAACTGTGCTGGTATTACCGGAAATATTGAGATCAGGTGACGCTATTAACTGATAGTCCGGCCAGTTGAGTAGCTCTGCGCTGTCGCCTTTAACGTCGACGCTGAAAGAGCGCGTGGCCTGGGCGATGTCTTCAAGTCGCCCATCCAGGAGTAGTGTTCCGCCGCCGGCCGTTGCCCTGCCGATGATACTTGCGTCATCGTCAGAGTCAGCGGTTACCGTCACATCAATATCGGTCAATGGAGCGTTGAGTGAAGGTATGGCAAGTTGCCCCTGTTGCCAGCGAAGATCGCCTTGCAGGCGTGGTGACCGTGGGCTGCCCCCGACTCTGATGTCCGCTGTAATCGCGCCCTGCACATCGTCAATCTCGGGCAAAAGAACCGGAATCCAGTCCCACTCGCTGCCACTGAACTGTAGTCGTGCAAGCAACTCCGCATCCGGCGACAGTTCATCGACAGATACCTCCAGTAATCCGTCAAGCCCTGGCTCAACCTTAATTTCAGCGCGTGCTGTCGCGCCTCCGGCATCGAGATGTACATCAAAATTGAAAACGGGAATATCAATCTGAAATTCCTGAACACCTGGCTGTGATAACCAGACGTCGGTATCGTTTTGCCTCCAGTGCAGATCGCCAGTCCAGGTTTCATCCTGTCGCTGCAATGAGATATCCGCGTTGGCGAAGCCGCCAAGGCGAATACTGTCCGGCAAAGCGTTGTTGGCGACGGCCAGCGGCATATTGCTAAGAGTCGCGCCAAGCTCTAATTCACTACCTGTTATTACCAGGTGGTCATGTTGAAGAATTGCGTCACCGTTGACCCAGGAATTCGCGGCGACCCGTGTGCCCTCAGTTCCAGCGCTGAACTCGAGCGGACTCGATAATGTCCATGTTCCCGAATACTGCTCAATGAGGTTGGCGCGAGACACCGTGCCAACTACGCTGTCTTCACCAAGCGTAATGGTCGCCCGGGTCGATGCACGCAATTCATCGGCCCACCAGTCAATGTGGACATCAATTGCGTCGAGTTCGCCCTCAGCGCGCAACCGGCCACGACCGAAAACAGCGTCACCACGCGCCAGGCCATCGATGTCAAATTGCAGGTCAATCTTGTCCAGCTTGGAAGTCCGGCTTTGCACTGTAAACTTCTCGACACTCCAGTCACGCCACGAAACCAGATCGCCGGTAGCATTAACGGTGAGTATTGGCAGATCAAGGCTGCCTCGCAAAACTCCGTCGCCCGTAATCGAACCACCAAGCTCCGGCCACAAATGGTCAAGTGAATTTGCATCGATAGCAAAGGAAGCTGCAAGAGAGCGGCCACTCACTGAACCATCAAAAGAAATGTTGTTCTGTCCAATGGACAATTCACATTCCGTGCACAGGTATGCCGCGTCAACACGGGAAAAACTACCAAGCGCATTCACAGCCTGGTCGTTGTACGTTCCGCTCAGTGAGGTGACATCAACGACAAAATTGGTCGGGCTGCTGGCAGTAAGAGAAAACGCCGTATCGAGTTTTCCGGGCGCGACGGGCAAAAAGTCAGCCAGATCGATATTTTCGCCATTTACCTGCATATCGAGTACGAGGTCCGGTGACCATGCAATACTGCCGCTTGCCATCACACGGCCAAGCGCAGATTGTGCCCTGATTTCTAAAGCTTCGAGGCCCGTACTGCTGCCATTTCCTTTGACCTGGAGTTCAGCTGAATATGATTGCTCGTTCGTGACAGTCGCGATTGCTGTCGCACTGTACACATCCGTCGTACCTTTTATGACTAGCTCGCTGTTAGCAACCGTCCATTGACCGAATAGCCAGTAATTGGCGCGGACAGTTGCGTCAATTACTGGCGAAGTCTGATTCAGCAACCGCACGGAGCCGATTGCCGTGGCTGTATACGGTGCTAATAGCTCGTGCTGAAAACGCAACTGCCTGAGGGATCCCTCGACGGACGCCGCACCATTCCATTCACCACCGGAATATTGCCACTTGACCTGTCCATCTACTGACAGATCATCGTCAAAATGAATTGAGAAATCTCTGATAACGATTTCAACATCGGAAAAGCTGGCCGTGGCTCCCGGAGTTCGCAGGCCGTCACTGCGAAGTTCAAGCATCCGGGCCGCAACATCTGTCACGCGATTGCCATTAACAGTTATCGCTTGTGCGGTTACAGAGTCTACTGATATGGAGAACGGGATCTCCGGAATCGATATTTCCAGTGGCTTCGGTTCTATACTTTCCTGCTTGAGAGTTTGATAGCGAACTTCGCTCACCGACAAATGTTGCAACGTCGGTCGCCCCATTAATGTTCGTGACCAGGAAACATTGATATCTATCTCTATCAATGCCATTGCCGCGTTCGGGTTGGCATAGTCGATGCGCCCGACCTCGAGGTTCGTAAGCAGCGTGCCGCGAATGTCGCGAACATCGAGTCCGGCGACTCCACCAAGCGTTCTATCTAACACCCAGCGCGTGCCGGTTTCGGTAGCGACGATCAAAGTCATCGTAATACTCAAAAAGGCGACTATGACGCCGACCCAGAGCAAGGATTTCTGCAAACCCTTTTTCACAAATCCGGCCCAAGCGTGATGTGCAAACGCGTACTACGATCTGATTCACCCAGCGGATGGGCTACATCGACGCGGATGGGACCTAGCGGCGAATACCAGCGTATGCCAACACCGGCGCCGGTTTTGAAGTCCACGTCAAAGTCATTGAACGCACTGCCCGTATCGACAAAAGCAGCCACGGACCAGGATTTGCTGATCAGGCGATCGTATTCCAGGCTGAAGACTGCGAGGTTGTTACCACCAGTAACGTTGCCGTCTGCATCAACAGGTCCAATCGTCTCGAAGTCATAGCCGCGTACGGAATTGTCGCCACCAGCGAAAAAGCGCACCGTCGGCGGCAAATCCTCGACGTC
>QNFK01000229.1 GCA_003645495.1 Gammaproteobacteria bacterium | reverse complement strand
TAATACCTAGGCATTGCTCAGAAATGTAGGTATTTGTACGTACACCACGCCATTATTCTGCTAGTCTTCCTGTCGTCTGCCTCGCCGCGCGGGCGACCAGCACACTACAACACATCCACTCCGACCGTTCGCCTGACGCACCGGCGCTGTATTTGCACGTCAAACGGGGAGCTCGCGCCTTGCTGTTTAACTCGCTTACGTTTATTGCGTTTTTCATTCTCGTGCTGGCGTTGCACAACGCACCGCTTTCGTGGACAACCAAAAAAACCAACCTGCTGATCGCCAGTTACCTGTTTTACGCGGCCTGGAATCCACCATTTGTTATTTTGCTGTGGATATCGACGGTCATAGACTGGCATGTCGCGAAGAAGCTCTTTACCGAGCAAGTCCAGAGCAAACGCAAAGCCCTGCTTGCCGTTAGTGTCATCGTAAACCTGGGGCTGCTTGGCTATTTCAAGTATGGCGGGTTTCTCATGGAGAATTTCCAGGTATTGATGTCGATGGCCGGCATTGATTACCAGCCGCCCGACTGGAGCATTGTTCTGCCAGTTGGCATTTCTTTTTATACCTTCCAGACCATGGCGTATTCACTGGATGTGTATCTGCGACGTGCTGAGCCGTCGAAGTCCTTTCTGGACTTTGCACTTTTTGTGACGTTTTTTCCGCAGCTGGTGGCCGGGCCGATTGTCCGCCCCACTCATTTGTTGCCACAATTTGCCACACCCCGGGTCGCCACGCGCCAGCAACTGTATTGGGGCCTTGGTCTGATGACTATAGGATTATTTCAGAAAATCGTCGTTGCGGATGGATTGCTTGCACCCGCTTCGGACGCCGTTTTTGGCGCGGACATGATGCTGCATCCAGTCGATGCCTGGTTGGGCACGCTGGCATTTTCCGGCCAGATTTTCTCCGATTTTGCGGGTTACTCGACTACCGCTATTGGCGTAGCGCTGACGCTCGGCTTCGGCCTGCCGGATAACTTTCGATACCCGTATGCCGCCATAGGCTTTTCCGATTTCTGGCGACGCTGGCACATTTCATTATCTACGTGGCTGCGCGATTACCTGTACATCCCGCTTGGTGGTAACCGCAAAGGCAACATTCGTACTTACGCAAACCTCATGACCACAATGTTACTTGGCGGCCTGTGGCATGGCGCGAGCTGGACTTTCGTGGTCTGGGGTGGATTGCACGGTGTGTACCTCGCCGCGGAGCGTTGGCTGGTAGCGCGGCTCGGGCACCATCAAGTGTGGAACAAGCTTGTGGCTCGGATTCTGCTGGCGTTGTTGACCTATTTCCTGATTAACATCACCTGGGTATTCTTCCGCGCGGCAGATTTCGCGACTGCCTGGCGCATGATTACGACGATGCTGACTTTCGTTACGTCCGGTGAAAAAATCCTGCCAACGGTCCTGGTCTTACAAACCGTCATCACGACTGCCGTGATGCTGGCTATTCACTGGTGGATGCGCAACAGGCGACTCGATGAAGTCATTGATCGTATGCCAGTCTGGCTGACCGGCCTGCTGTGGGGTGTCATGTTAATGCTGATCATCATTACGCAAGGGGGAAGCGATGCCTTCATCTACTTCCAGTTCTAGCGAGTCCGTGGACATGTCCAAATTCGATCGTCCGCTGCCAAAAAGACAACTGCGCAACACTGTAATTGTTGCCTTTGTCATTTGCGTCACCCTGATGACTGGCTGGGAATTGTATTGGCGGGATTTTGGTGTGCCCGCTTCATACCGAAACAGTGAGGGGCTTTGGACAATCCAAAGGCGGCGTATTGATAATGGTGAGGGAGACAAAACAGTACTGACAGGATCCTCTCGCGTGTTCTTCAATACCCAACTGGATGTCTGGGAAGCTGAATCGGGACAAAGACCAATACAACTGGCGCTTGAGGGCACCAGTCCACTGAGGATCATGGAGGGCCTGGCAGACGACGACGATTTTACCGGCACACTGCTCGTCGGCGTCGCACCCATGTTATTTTTTAGCGGCTTTGAGTATCGCCAGGCGGTAGTGGATCGTTATGGGAAAGAAACGCCGACACAATGGCTCGGGCAGCAGATATCGATGCCATTCGAGCCCTACTTGCGTTTCTACTTCCCCGATTACGCACTGTTTCAGATTCTGCACCGCCAGGATTGGACGGTTCGCGAGGGCTGGAACAGTAATATTGTGCTGGATGTCCGCAAACTCGCTAACTATAGAAAAGACCGGAATGCACGACTGTGGTCTAAAGTCGCTGACAACGAGGACTATCGCAATGAAGCGCGCATGATATGGGAGAGCGGGTTCGTGCCCATGGATGAGCGTGATGATGCGTTCAAGACTATGGCGCTGGAGGGCCGCGCAACGCAGATTGAGCGGGCGGTCACAGCTACAAAGAAACTGCACGAGCGCGGTATCGACGTAATATTTGTTCGCAATCCGGCTGAAGGGCATTACGCGATGTCTGAGCCGATGTTCAACCCGCGGGCAGAAACCTGGGATGTACTGATAGAGAAAACAGGAGCGCTTGGCATTCACTGGCTTGATCATGAGGAATTACAGGGCTTCTATTTGCCAGAATGGTCACACATGACCGGCAGCGAGGCAGATCGCTACACCAAAGCGCTGTATCATGTCATTCAGCGAGAACTGGCGGCACACAAGAACATGCAAAGCGAGTAGCAATCAAATGGGCATAAAAATTCTGGTAGCGATCGATTTGTCACCTGCATCTGCCAGGGTGATCCAGGTATCAGAGCGAATTGGCAATGCTATGTCGGCGGAACTGCGCGTACTCCACGTGGCGGAGGCGGATCCGTCTTTCGTTGGTTATGACGCAGGACCGGATGTCGTGCGCGACCAGGTAGCAAAAGAGTTTCGCGACGAGCATCGTGGTGTACAGGCGCACGCTGATACCTTACGACAGGCAGGGCTGGAGGCGAATGCGTTACTTGTCCAGGGCCCGATTGTCGAGACAATCCTGGCTGAGGCGAAAAAGATGCAAGCTGACCTGCTGATTGTTGGCAGTCACGGATTCGGTGCGTTGTATGACCTTGTCATCGGCAGTTCAAGCCGTGGCATCCTGAAAGACACGGAAATTCCCGTGCTGGTCGTTCCAGTAAAGAAAGAATAAAAAGTATTTTCTAACTGGCTAGTCAACTAATGCAGGTGCCGGGCCAACGACGGCTCAGCCTGCTCAGCGTCCGGCCTTATTACAGGTTCGATTTGGGGCATGCGCCTGCGTTCTAGCCAGGCCACAATCTGTGACAGTTGTTCAATATCGTGCTTGGCCCTGTGATGTGGCAACTCATAGACTCCAACGCCTCGCCCTACCGCTTCGACATAGTTCTGACTGTCGCGCAGCACTGCAATTACGGGAATCCTTAAGGAATTTAGAAAACGCATCAACTGATCCAGGCTTTTCGTATTCTTGCGGGTTCTGTTTGCGACTATGGCAACTTTCGTCTCGCTCCGATCCAGTTGCGTCACCAACAGCAACTCTGCGATAAATCTGGCGGCGTAGCGAATATCAATAGGCGATGGCAGTACGGGTATAATTACATTACTTGCGCCATAAACCAGATCGTGAATCTGGACACCTTCAAGGGCAGCCGGAGTATCGATAATCACCCGGCGTGTCTCCTGTGGAATTCTTAGCTGCCAGGTCCTGGTGACCTGCATTGATTTCGTAAACGCAGCAATGCCGTGAATGGGTGGTCGCTGATTGGAGCGACGTTCGAGCCAGCGCATGCTGAATCCCTGCGGATCACAATCGACCAAGGCAGGGAGTGGACCACGAAGTGCAAAATAGCTCGCGAGATTGGTCGCCAGCGTCGATTTGCCGCAGCCACCCTTCGGATTCAGTACGACGATCCTTTGCAGATCGTCACGATTAGGCGAGATGATCATATTTACACCACAGTCTGACGCGCATCGCATCCCGGTTGCCGCCAGAGCTCCTGTTTGACCTGGTTCCTGCAGATCTGCCGTATGGCATTTGTTTCGCTACGCCAAATGATACGCCTCATAAACAGATGTGCCAAAACGTGGCAAGAATCCCCTGAAGTATGATTGACCATCGCAACACGCCAGTATTCTAGAAAGTGGAGTAAAAAGTATGTCTAAGCCCATAATAAACATAAATGAACTGGAATTCTCGGAATTTGGCAAGGGAGATAAATTCAAAGCAGGCCGGGCCGACGTTTCGTCAGGAATTGGCGCAAAAAAGCTCGGTTACGCTGTAGTGCGTTTGCAGCCAGGCAAACGCGCCTGGCCCTACCATTCGCATTACGTCGCAGAAGAAATGTTCTATGTCCTGGAGGGCAAGGGCACACTACGGCACGCTGACAAAGAACATCCAATACAGGCAGGCGATTTCATTTGCTCCCCGGCCGATCCGGATCAGCCACACCAGATTATCAATACGTCCGATGAGGAGCTGAGTTACATAGCACTAAGCACAATCGAGCATACC
>QNFK01000228.1 GCA_003645495.1 Gammaproteobacteria bacterium | reverse complement strand
CGCGTTTTTCTTTCTCATCCTTATCTTACAGATCCTGTTCTCGCGCTTCGGAATGCTGGTCGGGTTGCCGGAACCGGCCGTCGATATCACGGTCTTTGCCGTATCACTCTATGTGCCGGTATACCTCTACAAGTCCATGCGGCGGGTATATGAACAAAGCCACCTGGCTTCGGTGCCGAAATTTTTGCTGCTGACGCTTGCCTATTTCGGCGGCTTTTCCTTTATATTGGTTTTCGCGGCATTAATTGCGGCGTTCTCTATTTAACAACACGGGTTATCGCGTCCGCGGAGCCACAATGAACTACGAATTGGGAGATCAAAGGTGAAAATAAGATTCAAGACAGCCATGTTCCCTGCCCTGTTTTCTGTGCTCGTTTTAGTAACCGGCGTCGCCTGCAGCCCGGCAGATAACGCGACGGAAATGGACGCCACGGAAGCGGCAGCCCCGGCCGCGGAAACTGCAGCACCCGCTGCGATGCCCCGTTCTCCGTCAGGCGAGGGTGCCAGCGTATTCTTTGTTTCCCCTGCAGATGGGGATACCGTTTCCAGCCCGTTTGCGGTCGAGTTTGGCATTGGCGCAATGGAAGTCGTACGGGCTGGCGACAACACAGCAAACACCGGCCATCATCACGTCCTGATCGACACCGGCCTGCCAGCGATGGACATGCCAATACCCGCAGATGAGCACCATGTCCATTTTGGTGACGGCAGCTCGGCAACGGAGCTGACACTCGAACCTGGCGCGCATACATTGCAGCTTTTGCTCGGCGACCACCTGCATATTCCGCATGATCCACCCGTGTATTCAGTCCGTATTACGGTGACGGTCGAGTAAGCGCAAACAATAGTCTTGAGTGCGAGGCCATGGACCACTAGTATTTGGGGGTTAAGGCACTTACACATCATATGAAAGACGGTTTGACGCACTAAAAATGGACAGAAAACGAATAGGAATCAGCGGGTTAGCCGCCTACGTACCACCATTTCGGGTATGGCTCGAGGATTGGTGCGACTGGACTGGCAATCAATGGCCGAAAGTCCGCGAGGTCGTTGGGCGCAGTTTTCGACTGCGCGGCCCCAATCAGAGCGTCTACACAATGGCTGCTACGGCGGTTATGCGCCTTATCACCCAGTACGACATCGATCCGACCCGGGTAAAGTTTCTTGGCCTGGGAACCGAGTCCAGTACGGATAATTCTGCTGGCGCGATTATCGTTAAAGGCATGGTTGACCGGGCACTGGTGGCACAGGGGAAACCACCCATCGCAAGAAGCTGCGAGGTGCCGGAATTCAAGCACGCCTGTCTCGGCGGCGTATACGGCATGAAAAGCGCATTGCGCCACCTGGCCCTGGATGGCGCCGGTGGTCAGGCGATAGTCGTTTGTGCAGATATCGCGGAATACGCTCGCGGCAGCAGCGGGGAACCAACCCAGGGGGCCGGCGCCGTCGCGATGTTACTTGAGGAAAATCCCAAACTTGCCGAAGTCGATCTGATTGGTTCCGGATCGGCGTCTGACTATCGCATCATGGATTTTCGCAAACCGATGCTGCGCTTCTGCGGTCAGGACAGGAGCGAAAGTCACCACGTGCAGGATTTCCCGGTATTCAACGGCAAATATTCGACCACTTGCTATATCGATGAGACGCTACACGCGCTCACGGATATGTACGAAAAGCGCGGCCTGGATGCGACAGAATACCTGCGCTCACTAAAGACCATCTTCATGCACCGCCCCTATCGACGCATGCCGGAGACCGGCCTGGCAGTGGCCTATCTGTTTGCGCTGGGAATCGGTAACGCCGAGGACCGGGCCGAGCTGGCTTCTTTTTGTTATGAGGCCGGAATCGAACCGGACGCGTTGCTCGCAGAAATGGCCAGTAAACCGGAGATCGCCCTGTTGGCTGATCCGGAACGACTGAATTACGAAGCGTATCCACTGACCATGGCAGTCTTCAGGAATTTTCGTGCTTCACGCCGCTATCGTCGCGAAATCCTCGACAAGCTGGCGCTCGGCAGCGATACGATGCTGGACCTTGGCAATCTGTACACCGCGGCATTGCCAGCCTGGATTGCCGCAGGTTATGAGCAAGCGGCTGACGAAGACCGTCTTACGGTGGGTGAGGAAATACTAACCCTGGGCTATGGCAGTGGCGACGCCGCCGAGGTCATCCCATTTATCGTTGCAGAAGACTGGCGCGAAGCAACCGCTGCGATTCGTTTCGCCGATGCAATGGAGTTTTCCGTCGATCTGAATGAGAAACAATACCAGGCGTTGCACGATGGCAAACGCGTGCCTGATCTGGATTACATACCCAAAGACGAATTCATCATCGAAAAAATTGGTCGTACGGATCAGCGCCAGTTCCAGGACATCGGCATCGAGTATTACCGCTACGTAAGCTGAACCCCCGGCTAGCCCGGCACGCTGTATTTTGCCAGTGCTGCTGGGAATTCTTCAGATAGGCACTGCCATTCCAGTTTCAGCCACGGCGTAAATTTGTCCGGGGTCGCCGCCAGTTCATCGCTCAGATGGTCTGCCGTCACAAAGCGCATTGCTTCAATTTCGGTTGCGTTGGCATTTGGCTCATCATCAAGTCGCCCAAGAAATACTGAACACATTTCGTTTTCCGAACCGGCTTCACCAAAACCGGCCTGGTAGGCAAACTTGTACACGAACTCAAGTGTCGCCGAGACATTGAGCTCGTCCTGCAATCGCCTTGTCGTCGCGAATTCCAGTGACTCACCTTTTCTCGGGTGACTGCAACAACTGTTTGACCAGTACATCGGCCACAGGCGCTTATCGGCGCCACGCTGTTGCAGCAAAATTTCGCCGTGCTGATTAAACAGGAACACGGAAAACGCACGGTGTAATACACCGGCACCATCGTGACACTCCGCCTTGGTCATGTGACCGGTTTCGTTGTCTTCTGCGTCAACCAGGACCAGTAGCTCATCTTCCGATGAAACTATGTTTACGGACGATTTCGTCACGGGTGATCAGTCATTCGAATGATTTGATAGCCAGCGTCCTGCAGCGCCTGGGAAACGATATTTTCTTTTCCGGGGCACAACGCAACAATGGATCCGCCGCCACCAGCTCCGGTCAACTTCGCACCGATCGCACCACACTTTCGCGCGATATCGATCATTTTCTCCAGCTCCGGCGTCGAAACCTCAATTGCGTTGAGGAATCCCTGGCAGACATTCATCAATGCACCAAGCTGCACGTAATCGCCCGCCCTTAGTGCAACTGAGCCAGCGACGCTGATCTCATCGATTTCGTCAAAAATTGTTCCGTACAACTCCCGGTTGCGTTCGTAGCGAAATCTCACCCCGGCAACCATATCCTTCGTATTGCCCTTGATCCCGCTTGCTGCAACTACCAGCGGCGGCGTTTCTGCAAGCGCCATGGGCTTGGTTCTCGTGCGGCTCCCTTTGCTATATAAAACCGGCTCGCCATAGGTCGCGATATTGTTGTCGATGCCGGATGGTGTGCCATGCGCAAGCCGTTCGCATTCAAAGGCCAGCTTATCGACTTCGACATCACTCATTTTACGTTGCAATAAATCATCGAATGCACGAATCACAGCAACTGCAAGCGCTGCCGACGAGCCGAGCCCCATTGCCGCAGGAATTCGCGAATGAATGTGCAGGTCGAAACCGTGACTACCAATGCCGAATTTCTCCATAACCAGGGAAACTATGGCTGCCGCACGGCTGGGCAAAGGTTGTCCCGGCAGCCATTCCTGCTGCACATCCCACTCCGGAATTGATATTTTTACACCGGCAGCGCGTTCAGCCACACGTGCCGTAATGGCTGCCTCGATGGGTAACGCCAGCACGTGTTTGTCGTAAACAGCAGCATGTTCACCGAGAAGAATTACCTTACCGGATGCGACTCCGCTGGCAGCATCTGCCGGCACACTGCCTGGTTCTCGCGCATCACCACCGCGCAAGCTGTCAACGAGCTCGCCGGCCTTCCATGATTTGACCTCCCCGCTTGCCACCATGCCCGCAACGACTTTATCGAATATTTCAGGCGACGCGCCGGCACTCGCTGCAAGCGCGCGCGCGTGCAGGCTCATGTGCCCTTTCTGAATCCCCTCGGTAACCAGCGCGCGCAGCGCCGCGAAGTTTTGCGCAAGACCGACTGCGCCCATCAATTCAGCCAGTTCGGTAGCTGACTGCGTCGCAGCAAGCTCAAGTCCCAGAGCCGCCGCCGGATTTGACGCCTGCGAACCGCCGACAATGCCAACTTTAATTGGCAGGGTGAGGATGCCGTGTAAAGCACCGTTCGCCTCAGTCGACCAGTTTGTAAGAGCACGGTAAGCACCATCGCGCGCCGCATACGCATGTGCTCCGGCTTCAACAGAGCGCCAGTCATTGCCGGTCGCGAGTGCGACGGCATCGATACCATTCATGATGCCTTTGTTGTGCGTTGCCGCCCGATACGGATCGGTATTCGCGAAATCGTTT
>QNFK01000227.1 GCA_003645495.1 Gammaproteobacteria bacterium | reverse complement strand
TTCGGTTGCGGATATTTGCTGCCAGGCCGAGGCCACGTGTTCGGCATCGCGATCAGACTCCGCCAGAAACACGCCCGGTGTTTCCTGAATGACGACTTTTGCGAAAACTCCGGCGCCGGCGGCCATAATCTGCCGCGTTGGTGCATCTTCGCTCGCCATGAATATTACTGCGGGCGTTACCGCTTCCGGTTGCAATAATGACAACACGTTTTCCGGCATCAGGTCCTCAGTCATGCGGGTTGCGGCGACAGGCGCCAGTGAATTCACCTTGATGCCATATTTCTGGCCCTCGATCGCCAGGGTGTTCATAAACCCGACCACGCCCATTTTCGCGGCACCGTAATTTGATTGACCAAAATTGCCGTAGATGCCGCTGGATGACGAGGTCATAACAATGCGCCCGTACTGCTGCTCGCGCATTTGTTCCCACACCGCTTTGGTGCAATTTACTGAACCGGTAAGGTGCACATCCACGACCATTTGAAAATCTGCCAGGTCCATTTTCGCAAATGTCTTGTCGCGAAGAATACCTGCATTATTGACCAAAACGTCTACACGTCCCCATTTGTCCATCGCCTGCGACACCATGGACTCAACCTGCGCAAAGTCTGCAACATTGGCGCCATTCGCGATAGCATCGCCGCCTTCTTCCCTGATCTGTGCGACGACTTCTTCTGCCGCGGCACTGCCGCCGCCAGATCCATCGCGCGCGCCGCCGAGATCGTTAACCACGACGCGTGCTCCGCGGCGGGCAAATTCGAGTGCGTGAGATTTACCGAGGCCGTTGCCGGAACCGGTAACGATCACAACCTGATCGTCAAATCGAATGCTCAATAGCTTGTCCTTTTTATTTGCTGAAAGTTACTGGAGAATAAACAGGCCGAGGATTTCAGCAACCAGCGCCGGTTTCTCCTGACCTTTTATTTCAATGGTAATACGAGACTTGGTCAACAACTGGCCCGGCGCCTTGTCAGATACTTCTATTAATGTGGACTGGGCGCGGATTTCACTGTTCACCTTAACTGGTTGCAGGTAGCGGACCTTGTCCGAACCGTAGTTGATCGCCATAACAGCGTTGTCCGGTCCCACCGCGCACTCGCCCAGGAAATGCGATATCAATGACATCGTCAGGTAGCCGTGCGCAATTGTCGAACCGAACGGTGTCTGTGCCGCCTTGTCCTCATCGACGTGAATGAACTGATGGTCCATCGTCGCATCAGCAAACGCGTTAATTCGATCCTGATCAATGGTTATCCAGTCGGAAGGTTCCATTGGCTTATCGATGTAATTCTTTAACTCTTCACTTGGTACTTTGAGCATTATTTTTGATCCAGCAAGTTGGCCCGAACCTGCAAGTGTACCGGGTTGACAGGCAGTTGCGGAATAGCAGGCACGAACAAAATATGGGTCGGTAAATTTATGCGGAATTCGTGCGCACGCGCTGCACCGCATCCTGCCAGCCGGCATACAAGCCGGCACGGTCAGAAGCGTCCATTTTCGGCGCAAAAACTGCCTCGCGTGACCACAGATCCGCAATCTGTTCTATCGATGAGAAAACACCACTTTGCAGCCCGGCCAGGTAGGCGGCGCCAAGAACGGTGGATTCGACATTCTTTGGCCGTTCAACGGGAATATTCAACATGTCAGCGAGGAATTGCAGAAACCAGTTATTCGCCACCATGCCGCCATCGACGCGAATAATACCGGGCTCAACGCCGTCATCCGACATGGCGTTGACAAGGTCTTTGGTCTGATAAGCGACCGACTGCAGGGTCGCGGTGACAATTTCTTCGGCGCCGCTATCCCGTGACAGGCCGAGGATAGCTGCGCGTGCGTTTGGATCCCAGTAAGGTGCGCCGAGACCGGCAAACGCCGGCACAACGTGTACATGTTCGACGACCCCTGTTGCCTCTGCGATCGGCTCACATTCCGCAGCGGATTTAATGACCTTAAGTTGATCCCGGAGCCACTGGATAGCTGATCCGGCAACAAAAATACTGCCCTCGAGACCGTAGGTAACATTGCCGTCGAGGCGATATGCGACGGTAGTCAGCAGGTTATTCTGTGAGCGCAGTGCTTTTGCGCCGGTATTGGCGATGACAAAGCAGCCAGTGCCATAGGTTGATTTAGTCGTACCCGTCGTGAATCCGGCCTGGCCGATCAGGGCAGCCTGCTGGTCTCCAGCCATTCCACAGATTGGAATCGCCGCCCCGATAACAGATTCATCCGTAACGCCAAAATCCGCTGCGCAATCTCTTACGTCAGGCAGCAGGGATTCGGGAACAGCAAATAACTGCAGCAAGTCTTGATCCCATTCCTGGGTATGAATATTGAACAATAGCGTTCGCGATGCGTTGCTCGCATCGGTTGCATGCACGCGCCCACCGGTCAGTCGCCACAACAGGAAACAATCGATGGTGCCGAAAGCGAGCTTCCCCTGTTCCGCGAGCTGTCGAGCACCCGGCGTATGCTCAAGTATCCAGGCAACCTTGGTTGCGGAGAAATAAGGGTCCAGCCGTAGTCCGGTTTTTTCGATGACGGACGCTTCAGCGCCCTGCTCTTTCAGGCTCTGGCAATAATCTGCCGTACGTCGGTCCTGCCAGACAATTGCGTGGTGTAGGCACTCGCCGGTCTCTCGATTCCAGAGCAGTGTTGTCTCGCGCTGATTGGTGATCCCCAGACCTGCAATCTGCTCAGCGCCACTTTCAGCAAGCGCTTTTTGCGTGACATCGAGTACTGACTGCCAGATTGCTTCCGGGTCGTGCTCGACCCAGCCAGGTTGTGGATACTCCTGCGGAAATTCCTGCTGCGCGCTGGCGACTACGTTTGCATGCTGATCGAAAATGACGGTACGACTGCTGCTCGTTCCCTGGTCGATCGCCATCAGAAATTGTTTGTCTGCGCCCATCGTTTATCGCTGCTCGTACATGTTGTAAAGAGGCTTCCTGATATTCATCTTTTTGCCCACTTCAGCAGGCACCGTTAATTGAGTTTGCCTGCTCGTGATTTTCGCAAGATTCGCCAATATGAATTCCGGCCATACGCTGACTTTGCGTGTCCCCAGGTCGATATACAGATTCATCCATTCGGCAGTCGCTGCCAGCACCTGTGTCTCTGCATGATAGAGCCGTTGAAAATGATGAATGCGTTTTTCGTCGTAGGCGAGAATCTGCGACGTCACGATATACGGATCGTCCTCGAGGAGTTCGGTCTGGTAAGTGATATGGCATTCGACCGCAAATGTAGAGCCACTTGTTTCCTTTATGTACTCATCGGTTATGCCAAATTCAGCCCAGAGCTCATCGACGGCCAGGTCAAAGATGAGGACATACCAGGCGACGTTCATATGGTCGTTGACGTCTATCCACTCAGGTTTAACCTTACCTTTTACAATAGATGTACCTTTTATGGTCAGGTCGCTCATTTTGCTGCGAGTTCCGGCAGGTCACGAAAATAATCCAGCGCCTGCGGGTTTGCCAGCGCGTCGGTATTTTTGACCGTTTCTCCGTGCACCACGGAGCGAACTGCGAGTTCGACAATTTTGCCGCTGATCGTGCGCGGAATTTCCGCGACCGAAATAATTTTGGCCGGCACGTGGCGCGGTGTCGTATTGTCGCGAATCATTTTTCGAATCTTCGCCTTAAGCGCATCGTCCAGGGTCACTCCGTCACGCAAGACAACGAACAGCACAACCCGCACATCGTCTTCCCAGTTCTGGCCGATGGCGATGCTCTCAAGCACTTCATCCAGCTTTTCTACCTGGCGATAGATCTCGGCCGTACCGATACGCACGCCGCCCGGATTCAACACAGCGTCCGATCTGCCGTGAATAACCATGCCGCCGTGTGCTGTTATCTCTGCATAGTCGCCATGTGCCCAGATACCGGGAAACTTCTCGAAATAGGCCGCGTGATACCTCTTGTCGCCCTCGTCCTGCCAGAAACAGACCGGCATCGAGGGAAACGCTTTTGTGCACACCAGCTCGCCATTTTGTCCGACAACGGACTCGCCCTCGTCAGTGTAAATTTCGACCGCCATGCCCAATGCGAGACACTGCAATTCACCTCGACGCACGGGGAAAAGCGGATTGCCTCCCGCGAAACAACTGATTATGTCAGTGCCACCCGATATCGATGCCAGTTGTATGTCAGGCGCGATGGCGTCATAGACAAAGTCAAAACTTTCGGGAGCCAGCGGTGACCCGGTTGTGAGTACTGACTTGAGTGAGGCCAGGTCAAATTCGTCGGCTGGCCTGACACCCGCTTTTTCAAGGGACGATATGTATTTCGCTCCGGAACCGAAAACGGTGAGTTTTTCTTCTTCCGCCATTTTCCACAGGACGCGACCCTCGTCATAAAACGGCGAACCGTCGAACAAGACGATCGTTGCGCCCGATGCGAGCCCGCTCGCCAGCCAGTTCCACATCATCCAGCCGCAGGTGGTGAAAAAGAACATGCGGTCCTCCGGACCGATGTCGCAATG
>QNFK01000226.1 GCA_003645495.1 Gammaproteobacteria bacterium | reverse complement strand
GACGACGTTCGCTCGCGATGAGAACTACCAGCTTGTCGCACAGGAACACAGCTACGCGCGAGATCAAAATCCCAGCTATCAGACAGCGGAGAGAATGCTTACACGTCTTGAGGGCGGTGAAGAATCGCTGTTGTTTGCTTCCGGGATGGCGGCTGCCGGAGCAGTCATTCAATCACTGAGCCCCGGTGACCATGTTGTGATTCCAAAGGTAATGTATTGGGGATTGCGCAACTGGATGGTTGAATTTTGTGCGCATTGGAACATCGAACTGGAGCAATACGATTCTGCTGATCCGGATCACCTGGCCAGTACCGTCAAGGCTGGCAAGACAACGCTGGTCTGGATCGAGACACCGAGTAATCCGACCTGGGACGTGATTGACATCGAAGCGGCAGCGCAGGCAGCGCACAGCGCCGGCGCCAGGATTGCGATTGACTCGACTGTAGCAACACCGGTGCTCACCCGGCCAATCGAGTTTGGTGCCGACATCGTGATGCATTCAGCGACCAAATATCTGAACGGACACGGTGATGTGGTTGCCGGTGCCCTGGTTACTGCGAAGAAGGACGATTTCTGGCAGCGGGTTTGCAACGCGCGCGCGGAAGGTGGAGCGATACTCGGATCGTTTGAGGCCTGGTTACTGCAGCGCGGTATGCGGACATTGTTTCTGCGAGTCCGGAATGCGAGTCGCTCTGCGCTCACTATTGCAAAGCATTTTGAAAACCATGCGAAACTTGAAGCGGTCCTGTATCCCGGCCTTGAAAGTCACCCAGGCCATGCAACAGCAAAAAAACAAATGGAAGGCGGCTATTCCGGCATGTTGTCGCTGCGCATCAAAGGAGGAGAGCAGGCAGCGCTTGAAGCCATCAGGAAATGCCAGGTATTTATTCGCGCTACATCACTGGGCGGCGTTGAAAGCCTGGTTGAGCATCGCTATTCAATCGAGGGGCCGCGCAGCCCGATTCCAAAAGACCTGATTCGCGTTTCCGTTGGTGCCGAGTTGGTCGATGATCTTATTGCGGATCTGGAGCAGGCGCTGGGCTAGCTTCTCTGTCCGCTTTGGAAAAATTTTCACCTGCCGCATGCGTGGCATATACATAAGCTGAACCGTCCGACAACATTGCGACGGTTTTAAATGATTGTGGCCGACTGTGTTCCATGCCCGGTGATCCGAGCGGCATTCCGGGTACTGCGATACCGGTGACGTGTTCCGGCTTTTCACTGAGCAACCTGAGTATGTCATTGGCCGGCACATGGCCCTCAACAAAGTAACCGTCAACGATTGCAGTATGGCAGGACATCAGTGGTACCGGTATTGCCCGTTCTTCTTTAAATTCGAAAATATCCGGATCCTCGATGGTGACAACGCTAAATCCGTATGAGCGCATGTGATCGACCCATTTATCGCAGCAGCCGCATCCCGGATTTTTGTGCATGATTACCTGAGTCCGATTGTCTGACTGAGGAGCATTCTTGTCATCGTCGGCGACTGCGTTACCAACGCCGGACAACAGTAAGCAGGTGGCAGCCGCCACAGCGAAATTCCAGATATTCAGTTTTATTCGCCTACGGCCTGGAACTCGAACATGGCCTCGAGAATAGGCGTCATCGGTTCTCCGTAACGCCCGAACCAGTCATGATAAAGCCGTCGAATACGCGCGTTGCCATACAGGTTGGCCAGCGCGCGATCCGCGACCAGTCGAAAATCCGTATCGCCACGGTGCAACATCAATGCATAGGGCTCAAATGAGAAGACATCGCGGGTTATCGCGTACTTCGACCGGTCCGCGGAACGAAAGACCTGCCCAACGAGCATCGCACGGTCAGACGCGTAACCATCGACCTTACCCGCATCGAGCAGCTCCATACCTTCATCATGAGTGGCGATCATTCGCAACGTGATCTTGAATTCGTTGCTGCTGATGAATTCGCGTAGAGCGGCATGTGTTGTGGTGCCTTTGATGACTGCCACCGTCTTACCGGCAGTCTCTACGACAGCATTGATCGGCTTCTCGTTGGTCGAGAGTACAGCGCCGCCGGTTATGAAAGTCATCAACGTAAAATCGACTCGTTCACGTCGCGACAGGGTTACGGTAGTTGACGCACATTCAATATCGACGGTGCCATCTTCGACGGCTGCCAGGCGCTCTTCCGGCGCAATCAAAGGAACATAAATTATTTCGAGTTCCTCACGACCTGTTGCAGCTTTGACGGCGTTTGCGACAAACCGGCATAACGCTATCGAGTAGCCGGCGGGTTTGCCATTGGTATCGAGAAATGACATGGGTGGCGCATCCGGAACATAGCCAATCCTGAATTCACCGGTATCCGCGACACGTTTGAGCGTGCCGGTAAGCTCCTGCGCGTCGGCAATTGAACTTAGTCCTATGGTGATCAGACAAATTGTCAGCAGTCGGGGCATCGTATTCCTCCGTTTCTTATTGGCTATGGCGGGTCCTGTCAGGGGCTAGTCTGGCAATCCACCCCTTAATTGTCCAGTCAGCGATTTGCTGAAAAGTGCGGGTTATAAATAAGGCCGAGCCGATTGCCGAATGGATCCAGCACGCTCGCCACCTTTATGTCGCCACCGACGTCCTGCAATGGGCCTTTCACGGTGGCACCGAGAGCCACCAGCCGCTCCAGCTCTGCCTCTATGTCCGTGACGCCCCAGTAGACGGCTGGCCCTGCGCCAGGCGGTTGCGCAACGTTCGCGTGTGGATCCAGCGCGAGTTCATAGCCGCCGATGTCGAAGCCGACGTAGTTGGGCGAATCAAAATAGGGCTGCACGCCAAACGCCTTCGTATACCAGGATTTCGCACTCTCGAGGTCCGGAGCGGCGTAAACCACTGTGCGCAGGCCCTGCATGTGTGAAAGAGAGTCGCTATCAGAACCGAATGTACAAGCACCGAGTGACAGTACGACGAGGGCCAGTGCTGCGAGCAGGGGTCTGGATATGCTGCGCATAAGGTATTCCTTGGTGAGTTGTTAGTGAAAACCGGGTTGCTCGCAGTCTGTCAAGCGGCCCTGAGCATGTCCAGTCTGGCGCCAATTGGCAGATGTTTTCAGTTAGAGTTCAGTCATGGCCGCATATTCTAAATGGGTCTATAGATCATGCGTGTAATGACCGTACGCAGACCAGTTTGCGTATCGGTGTTGTTGCTGGCCGTCGCGGGTGGCAGTTGTACCAGCCAACCCGACGTGGCTGATATGGCCCCGTCGGAGGATTATCCGACGCTCCAGGGCCGCTTTGTGGAAGAGGGCGTTCTGGAGCCCCTGATCGCTGCTGAAGCGTTTGTCGGTGAGGATGAGTTCTTTGTCAGTTATGAAAGCGCGGATGGCCTGGTCTATGCCGGCGGCAACTGGTCAAAGAGAATTGATATCGTCGATATCGAACAAAATACGGATGGCACCTATGCCGGACCGTACATACTCCCTCTCGAGTACCAACAACGGCAGACCTGGAACGAAATTCCGGAAAATCCGATCAGGCCGCGCCTGCTGAGCAGTGAACAATGGGGTCGTTTTCGCGAGCAGCTGTTTGCGGCCGTCTTGCCCAGGGCGGAAAAGGCCGGTGTTGTCATGTACTTCGACAACGACGATTATTTTCTTTATTACAACGATGTTGATCGATTTGAAGCACGCCTGATCCTCGACAAACCCGCGGATTATTCAGTCAGGGAAGGCATCAGCTTTGCAGAATTCATCCGCCGTGGATTGCCGCAGCTCAAGTTGTTTCTGCAGCGCGAAGGCATAACCGATCGGCGCATCGTCTTTAGCACCGGGGACGTTGGCGCCTGGTCCCTGCCATTTCTCTACGTCGATCTGGACCTGCCAATTGCGGTGTTCGTGCGTTATGCGCCGGCACCGAAAAACCGGGCGAGTGCCGATTCAGCGACGCAAATGGCGCAGTCCGTCGGACATCTCGCACAGAGTCACCTTGGCGGTCTCATCGCCCGCCCTGTGTCGTCCGTATTCAGGTTGTTTTTTGTGGCGAAAGACGTCGCCGTCGAGACGGTGACGCCAAGCTGGATGGTCACGCTCGAGGCCACGCCAATCCCCGCGATAAGTGATACGGAGGGTATGGATCTGCAAGAGTGGGAGGCGCAGCTCGAGCAAACGCTCGGTCGCCCTGCGACGAAGGGGACAATCAATTATCTGATCGACGGTGAAGCGTTTTTTACACGCTTTATCGATGCGATAACTGCTGCGCGCGAATCGATCAATATACGTACCTACATTTTTGACAACGACGACTTCGCGGAAAAAATTGGCGAGTTGTTGAGACGCCGGGCAGCTGAAGGAATCGACATAAAGGTACTGCTCGATGGGCTTGGCACCATTGTCGCCTCCGGCGATTATGATGAGAGCATGCCCGAGGGCTATGTTGCGCCGGAGTCGGTGCGATTTTTTCTTGAGGCGGACTCTGATATAGAAGTCCGCCAGTCGAAAAATCCGTGGCTTGTTTCCTGTGATCATGTAAAGACCACGATTATCG
>QNFK01000225.1 GCA_003645495.1 Gammaproteobacteria bacterium | reverse complement strand
TGGGTACGGGTGGTAACAAAACCCGCAAGCTCGAGTTCCTGATGGCAGATGCGCTGCAAAAGAATGCTGATGTCGTCATCACCCAGGGTGCCGTGCAATCGAATCACGCACGACAGACGGCTGCCGCAGCCTGCAAACTTGGCTTGGCTTGCGAGCTGATTTTTGAAAAGCGCGTTACTGACGCAAGTGATCCGTATCTCAGTTCCGGCAACGTGCTTCTGGACAGAATTTTCGGTGCGAATATCAGGGACGTCGAAAAAGGCACTGATATGGATGCCGCCATGGAGGAGGTTGCCGAAGAACTTAGCAGCAATGGCAAGACGCCCTACATTATTCCTGGCGGTGGTTCGAACCCGATCGGCGCACTCGGCTATGTCGATTGCGCGCTCGAGCTGATGTCACAAGCGAGCAGGGACGGAATTATTGTCGATCACATCGTGCACGCGACCGGCAGCGCCGGGACCCAGGCTGGATTGGTAGTTGGGCTCAAGGCAACTCACGCTGGCATCCCGTTGCTCGGCATAGGCGTCAACGCACCGCAGGAGTTGCAGGAAGAAAAAGTCTACAAGCTCGCAATGGAGACGGCTGATTTCGTCGGTGCACCGGATGTCGTAAAACGTGCGGACGTAGTGGCGAATTGCGACTACGTAGGCGATGGATATGGCATCCCAACCAAAGAAATGAATGATGCCGTGATGCTGTTAGCCCGTCTCGAAGGCTTATTGTTTGACCCGGTTTACAGCGGCAAAGGGCTTGCCGGCATGATCGACCTGATTGGCAACGGCTTCTTCGCCGGCGCCGAAAATATCGTGTTTATCCATACTGGCGGCAGCGCCGGGCTGTTCGGCTACAGCGATCAGCTAATCACGGACGGTTGATACGGGCGGTTGATACGGTCGGGCTTGTTTCGCAAGGCGATCCAGCCGGGCAAATTTATCCCGTAATCAAGTGCCGGTTGCGAACTGCACGTATTGATTCCTGTCTGATGCCCATTAGACTTGCAGGCCGTTTTGTAGGCATTGCGGCAGTATTTGTTGCGACAGCAACTAATTGGGGAAGGATTTAGTGAGAATGGAATCGGCGCGCATTTGCATGCGTACTGCCCTTATATGTGGACTGGGAGTCCTTCTCCCTGGCGCGCAGGGATTTGCGCAGAGTTTCGACCTTGGGCCGCGGCCAGTGGCTCGCGCACACAATTTGACTATCGAGCCGGTAATCGATGGCAATGTGCTGGACGACCCGGCGTGGCGTGGTGCGGAACCGATAACGGGCTTTAAGCAAATTCAGCCAAACGCCGGTCAGCCGGCGAGCCAGAGAACAGAAGTGTTTGTCGGTTTTACCGCGACCGCGCTGCATATCGCCGTTATTGCCTATGACGACGAACCCCTGGAGATTATTACCACCGATACGCGCCGCGATTCGTCGCTCAACGACACTGATGCTTTTCGCGTAATTATCGACGGGCTCCTCGATCGGCAAAATGGCTACGTTTTTGGCACGAACTCGGCGGGGATGGAGTTTGACGGCCAGGTATCGAGAGAAGGCGCCGGCCAGTTTATTCCAGGTGGCAGCGATGGTTTAAATCTGAACTGGGACGCACCGTGGACCGTAAAGGCTTCTATTTCAGATGTCGGCTGGAGTGCCGAAATGGAAATCCCGTTTACGTCGCTACGCTATGGCAGCGGCGACGAGCAGGTTTGGGGATTCAATTTCGAACGCAGAATTCGGCGTAATAACGAGATCGCGTTCTGGGCACCCTTGTCGCAGGAACGCAATCTCTACCGCGTATCCGAAGCGGGCTCCATTGAAGGTATTGGCGCGCCGCCGCAGCGCAATTTGCAAATTACGCCGTATGTGCTTGCCAAGACGCGCGAAGGTGGTGATTTGCCAAACTCGGAATCGGATGAAGAGGTTGGCCTTGACCTGAAGTACTCGATCACGCCAAGTCTTACATTAGACCTGACACTTAATACGGACTTCGCCCAGGTCGAGGTGGATGATCAACAGGTAAATCTCGATCGCTTCAGCCTGTTCTTCCCCGAGAAGCGACCATTTTTCCTTGAAAACGCCGGTCAGTTTACGGTCGGCAATCCGCGTGAGGTGGAGCTATTTTTCAGTCGCCGTATCGGTATCGAAGATGGCACGCAAGTTCCGATTCTTGGCGGTGCACGGTTATCAGGAAAGATTGGTGCCACGACAAACGTTGGCTTTCTGTACATGGCTTCCGACGATGTCGCCGGCGTCGCATCGCAGAACGATTTCGTTGTTGCAAGAGTCAATCAGGAATTAGCCAATCGATCATCGATCGGTTTCCTGTTTGTCGATCGTCATGGGGATGGCAGTCTGCTGGATAATGGCAACGACGATCAAAATCAGACCTATGCGGTCGATGGTCGCTGGGGCATCGGTGACAACCTCTTGTTACAGGCCTGGGCTGCCAAGACAGAGACGCCCGGACTAACCGGTAAAGATGACGCGTTCTCCGTCAAGGGGGATTACAACAATGCTGACTGGTCAGCAGGACTCGGTTACACGGAACTGGGCGAAGATTTCAATCCCGAAGTAGGCTTCCTGTCGCGCGATGGCTATCGAAAAGTTGATGGTCGGATACTACGCCGCATTCGACCAGACAACCTCTGGAACCTGTTCGAAATTCGTCCGCACATTTCCTACCGTGGATTCTGGGATTTCGATGGCTTCCAGGAAACCGGGTTTATTCACATAGATTCTCACTGGGAGTTCAATACGAGCCGGGAAATTCACACCGGAGTCAACATCAAAACGGATGGTGTGAAAGATCCGTTCGAAATTATTCCTGATGTAACGATACCGGCCGGAACCTATGACGAGACCGAAGTGCAGCTTATTTTTATTGGCAACCAGTCAAAGCCCCTGAATTTTGGCCTGCGCACGTCCTTCGGTGGCTTCTTTGGTGGCGACAGAATTAGCCTCTCACCAACTGTCAGATATCGCATTGGCGAAAAATTCACCTCCGAGCTTGCTTACAACTACAACGACGTCGATATTCCAGTGCAAGGTGGAGACTTCACAGCCAACCTGGCTCGTCTGCGACTGTCTTATTCGTTCACACCGAAGATATTGTTGCAGTTGCTGACGCAATACAATGAAGTGGACGACCAGATATCAACCAACCTGCGCTTTTCGTGGCTGCAATCAGCGAATACCGGTTTGTACCTGGTCTACAACGAGATCGACGAACGGGGTCTTGGCGCACCACCACGTGGCCGTGAGTTCATAATCAAATTCAGTCACATATTTGACGTACTGAAGTAGTCACTCGTCCTCAAGCCAGGGCTAAGGCCGGCGGGTCGGGCAGGCTTGCCAAGCAGTGAGTCAGACAATACTGTAGTACGCAAAATTGGGGAGCTTTATGATCAGGTTGGCGACGTCTGCGTCCGGAAAAATTCTTGTAACTCTGCTATCGCTACTGGTGAATGTTGCGGCGATGGCCGCTGACGATGATGCCCGACCCCGTGCGCGGGACATAGGACTGGTGGTCGGCACTTTTCAGACCGGCCCGTTGAATGCGATAACCGATGTAGCCGGTGTCAAAGTTGGTCACTCGACCGTGATCCACGGCGATGATATTCGTACCGGCGTTACCGCAATCATTCCGGCGCCCGGCAATCTATACACTCACCCGATTCCCGCATGGATTCATGTCGGTAACGGCTACGGGAAACTACTTGGCATTACCCAACTGCAGGAATTTGGTGAACTGGAGTCTCCGATTCTCCTTACCTGCACTTTGTGCGTATGGCGCGCCGCAGACGCGTTGCGGGAGTGGACTTATCAGCAACCCGGGATGGGCGAGCACACGATAAATCCGGTGGTCGGTGAAATAAATGATTCCGTCGTCAACAACATGTGGGCGATGCCATTGCAGCGTGAGCATGTATTTGCCGCGCTTGAAAGCGCGAGCAGCGGACCAGTTGAAGAGGGTAGTGTCGGTGGCGGCACCGGGTCGCAAACCTATCATTGGAAAGGCGGTATTGGCACAAGCTCACGTGTTCTGCCCGAGGCACTGGGCGGCTATACGGTTGGTGTGCTCGTACAAAGCAACCTGTTGGCGGGCGCTACGTTAAGCATGAATGGCGCACCTGTCGGACGTGAGCTGGACCAGTACGCATACAAAGGCATGTTCACGGCGAGTAGCGCGAACGCCGAAGCGAAACGAGACGGATCGATCATGATGGTGGTTGCGACGGATGCGCCGCTCGATTCGCGCACTCTGAATCGGCTGGCAATGCGCGCGATGATGGGTTTGGGCCGAACCGGTTCCGTTGCTGAAAATGGATCGGGCGATTATGTTATCGCTTTTTCGACCAACAAGGCTGTGCGCCGGGTAAGAGAAAGCGACCAGCCATATCCAACGTCTGCGTTGCTCAATGCTTCAATGTCACCATTGTTTACCGCGACAGTGGAGGCGACGGAGGAAGCAATTTACAACGCCGTCTTAAAAGCAACCACGGTTGAAAGTTCGCGCGGCAGACTTA
>QNFK01000224.1 GCA_003645495.1 Gammaproteobacteria bacterium | reverse complement strand
TACGCGTGGATGGGCCTCCTCAACAACTATGGCGTCATCAACAACATATTGATGTGGACGGGCCTGATCAAAAAGCCGCTGCAACTGATGTACACCGACCTCGCCATTTACATTGGCCTCGTCTATTCCTACCTGCCATTCATGATCCTGCCTCTTTACGCGACCCTGGAGAGAATGGATCTCGATCTGCTTGATGCAGCTCAGGACCTCGGCGCGTCACGCACCCAGGCGTTTTGGGATATTACCTGGCCGCTCGCTCGCGCCGGCGTAATCGCCGGCTGTCTCCTGGTTTTCATACCCGCGATGGGCGAATACGTAATTCCTTACCTGCTTGGCGGCCCGGAATCTTTGCTGATCGGTCGTGTACTTTTCGACGAATTCTTCGTCAATCGTGACTGGCCGCTGGCATCCTCGGTCGCGATTGTATTGCTCCTTTTGCTGGTCGTGCCGATCGTCTTCCTGCAACGCGCCCAAGCGAAGAATGCCGAAGGTGCGACATGAAGGCGCGTTCCCGCTTTGTCCTTTCCATGCTGGTATTCGGCTACGCCTTCTTATACATACCGCTCCTGTCGGTCATTTTTTATTCGTTTAACGACTCGTCGCTGGCGACAGTCTGGGGCGGGTTCTCGACCCGTTGGTATGCGCAATTATTGCAAAACAGACAGGTGCTGGACGCCGCTTTCCTGAGCCTACGTATCGCAGTTACATCGGCAACACTGGCTACGATTTTTGGCACTATGGCCGGTATGGCTATGTCCCGCTTCGGCCGATTTCGCGGTCGCACGTTGTTTACCGGGATGATTACGGCACCTTTGGTAATGCCAGAGGTTATTACGGGCTTGTCACTGTTGCTGTTGTTCGTAAGCCTGCAACAACTCATCGGCTGGCCGGCACAACGTGGATTTTCGACAATTGCGATTGCGCACACGACATTCGCCATGGCATATGTCGCGGTTATCGTTCAATCGCGACTTGTAGCGATGGACCAGTCACTCGAAGAAGCCGCGATGGACCTTGGTGGCCGACCGTTTCGCGTCATGTTCGATATAACGCTACCGCTGATCGCACCGGCGATGGTCGCTGGCTGGCTGCTGGCGTTTACGCTCTCCCTGGATGACCTGGTAATCGCCAGTTTTGTATCGGGCCCCGGCGGCAGCACGTTGCCGATGCTGATTTTCTCAAAGGTGAAACTTGGCGTGACGCCGGACATCAATGCACTGGCAACATTGATTATCTTGTTTGTCAGCGTCGGCGTTGTACTGGCGTGGATGGTGGCCAGACGCGCACAGCGCAAGACCGGCTAGCTGTGAGAACGCGAAGTATAATTACCTGGCAGGTAGAAGAGGTCGGGTCAGCAAGGCCGCACTGAGCCCAACTCCAGCCGTTCAAATGCTACTATTCGAGACATTGATTCGGCTGCAGTTGGCCCAAAGGCGACATTTCTAGTTGTTCAATCACTACTCTGTCAACGAGCTGACGCCCACCCAATAATTGCGGATGACAGACCGGCAATAAGGCCGACCACTCCCATACTTACCCCCACCTCATACATCGAGCTATCGCCAGTGATCCAATTTGAGGCGATTGCGAGCACTGCACACGCAACGCCGACAATGACGCCGCCGTATCCCCAGCGAACACCAATCAGATGAGTTCTCGGTTTTTCTTCCAAGTTGTGCATATTGACCTCCAATGCGGATGCGATTGATTTGATCGAGTTTGCAGACCCTCCACCCTCTGTTTCCAGGCGCTGAACCGTCCGGGTACTCAGATCGGAGGCTATAGCAAGCTCTTCTTGAGACCATCCTCTTTCGGTCCTAAGGCGTTTCACGAGTTCTGTATTGATTGTTCGTTTCATGACTGCACTGATGGGTTGGGCTTGGATAAGAATGACGAGTATTCCGGGAAATTAATACGTCAATTACACGACAAGACACGACAACCACGCGACAGTCGCATCTGGCTGCATTTGGCCGAACTTTGCCCTTGAGGTACTCAGAGGCTGAGCGGCTGCTTACGGTACGAGCCGACGGTGAAATTTCGGTTATTGATAAATGGCTGGCCGAACAACCGCGCAAAAAAGAGGCTGTTACAGCGTCGTATCAGTGTACATAAGCCGGCGCCGGCGGTTCTTTCACAAAGTTTTCCGCAACGCTCAACAAAGCTCCCGCGGGAGGATTGTTGTACGGACTGGAAATCTCACCGGTCTCTGTGTCAAGCATGTCACTAGAGTGATAACCGGTGTCCGGTACGGAAATTCCATCCGGTCGCAGGAATATCCAGTCGCCCTGAAAGTCTGTCCCGATACGGAAGCCACCTTCATGCACCAGCGTATGATGCTTCGTACACAGCAACATCAGGTTATCCAGTGACGTCTCGCCATTTCTGGACCAGTGCTCGACGTGGTGACATTGCAGGAAGCGGTGATGATGGCAACCCGGGAACCGGCAACCGTTGTTGTCCCGTGCACGGACTGCTCGCTCGATGGCTCTCGGAATAATGCGTGACTTACGACCAATGCTAAGCGGCTCTCCCTTTTCGGTCTCGGTCAGTACCACCGCATGGCCGTCACAGCAGATTCGTTTTACTGACTCGATCGGCAGCGCAGAACGACCTGCCTTACCCTGCAGCGCGGAATGATCGACATGGATCGTCACGAGGTAGTTGTCGTTGCTCTTTCTACCGGTTTCAGCATCGTTCGCCGCGCCGCTCAGGTACGCCGTCACCATGTTGAGAAAAGCATCGGCCTGTCGGGTCGACCATGAGGTATCGGCAGGATCCGGTCTCTCAAGAACCTCGTCATCGCGTGCCTTGTCGAGCGCTTTCTCCAGCAACTCCCCCGACTCCATCGGCAGCTCAACCGACACCACCATCGTGCCCCGATGCGGGTCGCGTCGAATACGCAATGAGCGATTGGCAAAGGCACGTGCGGCCGCATCGATGGATGACTCATCGCCCATGCGCAACTCCTGGCATCGCTGTGCCACGTTGGTCGCTGTTGTCCGCAAGGCAAAGTCCAGGAGATTCTGCTCGTTATCCCCAGTGGCCACCCGGGTCAGTTCCCGCACCTTGGTGTAGGACAATTCACCCTGGGAAAAAGACGCCGCAATCGCCGGCAGTACCTTCAGCGCATGGGCTACGCGTAATTTTTCTTTGGCTGTAATCAGGCTTAGATCACAACGCCAGGCCAGCCATTCGGCGCCGTTGTCCAACCCCCAGCGCAAGTATCCGGCACGCTCGTCAAACTGCCTGACCAGCAGCAGCCATTCGTAAGTCGCGGCATTAATGCGGGCGGCGCAGGAGACGATTGCTGTGTCGAGTTCGTCGATGGAAATGAGGCGGGTATTGAGTGAATTGGCGGGGCTCATGACACGTCCTTGTCAGCAGGAAAGTACTAGTATTATATACAGTAGTGTCAATTAATTCAATTTAAAAACAATCAGTTACGATAACTATCCCTGTAACTGCGCCTGCGGTGAGCGCCTTAGTTCCTGCAAAATCCAGTCAATGTAAACCTGCTCCGCTCTTTCCATACCCGCAAACGGACCTGGCTGGTAATAGCGGGATTTAACGCCCTTCCAGTTATCGACGATTATTTTTTCATCCGCGCAGGTTGTTACGTCCCACAACCACATCAGCTTTTCGCGGTCATAGTCTTTGCCTTCAACCGCGTCTCCCCGAACCATCCAGTAAATCTCGCACTGACAATGCAAATGATCGACCGGCGTGAAAACATAAGCCACAACATGATCACTGTAGGCCAGCATGAAAGAGCAATGCCCCACGGTAAAATCCGACGCACCCCCATCGTAGTCGGTCAGGTTGCCGAGCAAAGGTGCCAGCGGCTCGCCGTCTTCGCTCCCTGTCTTGTAACCGTCAAACATTGCCGTTCTGCTATATCCATACCCCTGCTCACCCGCTCTAGCGGCAGTATCGATGAAATCGTGATAAATATTCTTCAGGCCACATTCGGTCATCTTTTCGAGCATATGCCCCTGCACCCGGTCGCGTTTTTTATCATCGAGCATCAGCGTATGCATCTTTGCGTATTCAGGGTGAGAAGTGGCGCAGTGATAACACTCCTGGTAGTTCTCAACAGCCAGCTTCCAGTTTGCGGCAATAGCGTAGGTTTTTTGCGCGGCAACTTTCAGATTTTCGAAATCGAACATCGCCATCGGCTCAGCGAGATCACGCTGTGCACCTTTCAGCGACGGTGGATCATCGCAGAAACTGACAAAAATCAGTCCATGTACAACTTCAACCGAGACATCGAGCAGGCTGTAATCAGCCTTGTCGAAACCATCCGGCATATTCCGGGCAGCCAGCAGTTTGCCATCCGTGTCATAGATCCAGCCATGATAAGGACATTCGAACTTCCGCGTATGACCGGATTGTTCGAGACAAACGTGCGAGCCGCGGTGACGACACACGTTTGCGAAAGCCTTGATCTCGCCACTTTGGCTTCTGACAATGATCGCCGACTCGTTGGCAATATTGAATACCTTGAAATCACCAGCCTCCGGCAGC
>QNFK01000223.1 GCA_003645495.1 Gammaproteobacteria bacterium | reverse complement strand
CTTCGCTCTACCGCCTGCATCCCTGCAGGCGTATGCGCCTCAAAAGAAC
Organism: Gammaproteobacteria bacterium; assembly: GCA_003645495.1. Taxonomy (GTDB): domain Bacteria; phylum Pseudomonadota; class Gammaproteobacteria; order Steroidobacterales; family Woeseiaceae; genus SZUA-117. The sequence goes on along the minus strand of QNFK01000223.1, from coordinate 4,480 downwards.
GAAAAACTGTCCTCGCTGTGGCACTTTTTCGCTACGGATATTTCTACCGCGCAGACTCCTGACCCGAACATTGCATGAGTGCCGGCGCTGACAAAAGAAATGGGGTGATGATTCAAATGGTTGCTTCATTTTTGGCTTAGGTGGAAGTGTTACAGTTAGCGCCTGCCGGGCTAGGTCTCTCGCACGATCGAACGCGCTGCACTCGGCACAGTAACCGACAGTCCCGCCCACTCATGCAATGTTCGGAGCAGACGATCCGTATTGTTATGGCCGCACTGTTCTGTTAACTTCTAACACCGTCTTTAATCAAACGACGGGTCTTGATCAGGAGCAGGCATAACGCTTTCCCTGGCTCCTTCCGGGTTGGATTAGAATCACATTCGTACCGTTGCCGCAGGCAAATGGTCGCGGATTCGTGTTTTTATTCTGACCCGTTATTGTTTCCCGCCGTGTTAAATAACTGGTCTTTTACATGACATCGTATGTTTTTATTACCGGCGGCGTAGTGTCTTCGCTTGGCAAGGGGATCACCTCAGCGTGCCTCGGTGCCATACTGGAATCGCGTGGCCTCTCCATCAGCATGATGAAGCTGGATCCCTACATCAACGTTGATCCGGGTACCATGAGTCCCTTCCAGCACGGCGAGGTTTTCGTCACGGAAGACGGTACTGAGGCAGATCTCGATCTGGGGCACTATGAGCGTTTCGTCCGCACCACCACCGGGCGACACAGCAATTTCACCACCGGGCGCATCTATGAAAGCGTGATCGGCAAGGAACGGCGTGGCGACTACCTTGGTGCGACCGTGCAGGTCATTCCGCATATCACCGATGAGATCAAGCAGAGCGTTAAACGTGGCGCCGGGGATGCCGATATCTGCCTGGTGGAGATCGGCGGTACCGTCGGTGATATCGAATCCTTGCCGTTTCTTGAGGCGATACGCCAGATGGGCATCGAGATGGGTCGCGACAAGGTCGTTTATGTGCACCTGCCGCTGGTGCCCTACATTGCGACCTCGGCCGAAATCAAAACCAAACCAACACAGCACTCGGTGAAAGAGCTCCGTTCGATCGGTATTCAGCCAGACATCCTGGTCTGCCGCTCCGAGAAAGTATTGCCGGCCGAACAACGCCGCAAAATAGCGCTGTTCACGAACGTACCGGAGAAAGCGGTCATATCTGCCTTTGATGTGGATGATCTGTACAAGATACCGGAGCTGATGCAGAGCCAGGGGCTGGGCGATATTGTGGCTGACCAGTTGCGGCTTGATCTGCCGCCCGCCGATCTTAGCGAGTGGCGCGCCATTGTAGAGGCCAAGAAGAATCCGGAAGCCGAAGTAAACATCGCCATGGTCGGCAAGTACGTCGATCTGCGTGACGCCTACATTTCATTGAGCGAGGCGCTGCTGCACGGTGGTATTCATACCCGGACCCGCGTCAACATTCATTATTTCGAGTCCACGGAAATCGAGCGCGATGGCGCGGATTGCCTCAGCGAAATGGATGGCATTGTCGTGCCTGGCGGCTTCGGCGATCGTGGCATCGAAGGCAAGATCAACGCTGTGCGTTATGCACGCGAGAACAACGTGCCCTATCTCGGCATATGCCTGGGGATGCAGGTGGCAGTCATTGAAGCCGCGCGCAACCTGGCGCACCTGGAAGGGGCACACAGCACCGAATTTGTGCGCGGTACGCCGCATCCGGTGGTCGCATTGATTACCGAATGGGAGACCAGCGCCGGCGAGCGGGAACAACGCGACGAGGCGTCAAATATGGGCGGTACCATGCGCCTTGGGGCACAAGCGGTGCAACTGCAGGAAGGATCACTGGCGGCCTCAGTCTATGGCGCTACCGAGATTTTCGAACGGCACCGTCATCGTTACGAGGTCAATAACCTGTACCGCGAGCGCCTGGAAAATGCCGGCATCCGCTTCAGTGGGCTGTCCGTTGACGACCTCGTGGAAATGATCGAGATTCCGGACCACCCCTGGTTCATGGCGAGCCAGTTTCACCCGGAATTCAAGTCTAATCCGCGTGATGGTCATCCGCTGTTCACCAGTTTTATCCGCGCCACCAGGCAACATGCCAGCGGTGAATTGCCACAGGTTGCCGAAGCATGAATCTCACAGGTTTTGAGGTTGGTGCCGACCAGCCCTTTTTCCTGATTGCAGGCACCTGCGTCGTAGAAAGTGAGGCGAACGCCATCGATACGGCAGGCACGCTCAAGGAAATTACCGCTGAACTTGGCATACCGTTCATCTACAAATCCTCCTTTGACAAAGCCAATCGCAGTTCGCGCGATGGTTTTCGCGGACCTGGCATGGAGGAGGGTTTGCGCATACTGTCAGAGGTGAAGCGTCAGCTTGGGTTACCAATCCTTACCGATGTCCACGAGGACACACCACTCGATGAGGTAACCGAGGTCGCAGACGTTTTGCAGACACCCGCATTCCTCTGCCGCCAGACCAATTATATTTTGAATGTCGCCAACGCCGGCAAGCCGGTCAATATCAAGAAAGGCCAGTTCCTGTCGCCCTGGGAGATGCAAAACGTGGTCGATAAAGCCAAATCGACAGGTAATGAAGACATCATGGTCTGTGAGCGCGGGTTCTCGTTTGGCTATAACAACCTCGTTTCCGACATGCGCAGTCTTGCAGTGTTGCGTGGTACCGGCTGCCCGGTGGTTTTTGATGCCACGCACTCGGTACAGCTGCCGGGTGGCAAAGGCAGCTCATCCGGCGGTCAGCGCGAATTCATCCCGGTACTGGCCAGAGCGGCGACGGCAGCTGGTGTAGCAGGAATTTTCATGGAAACCCACCAGGACCCGGAAGTTGCTTTGAGCGACGGCCCGAACGCGTGGCCGCTGGACAAGATGTACGCGCTGCTGGAAACCCTGCTGGCAATTGATTCGTGCGTCAAAAAAGAAGATTTCCTCGAGGCGGAGTACGGCCTGGGCGTCTAATCACCTGCCAGTTGCGCTGCGATCATGCCAATAGAAAAATCCTCCAAAAATTGTAGCTGATTACGCGTATTCAAATCCCATAAATTGTAGCAAAGTGTCGTAGGAGCCCGTCCCGACGGGCGATTTCCTTAACGGAGTACAAATGACCAAAATCACCAACATCCACGCCAGGGAAATTCTCGATTCCCGCGGCAACCCCACCATCGAGGCCGAAATCCAGCTTGAAGACGGCTCAATGGCGCGTGCCGCCGTACCCTCGGGAGCATCCACCGGCACGCGCGAGGCTGTCGAGCTGCGCGACGGTGACAAGTCCCGCTATCTCGGCAAAGGCGTGCAGCAGGCAGTTGCCAATGTTAACGGCGAGCTCAGAAGCGCACTGTTGGCCGATAACTTCGCCGATCAACGTGCGCTTGATGAGAAGATGATCGAAATCGATGGCAGCGAGAACAAAAGCAGGCTCGGTGCCAATGCGCTGCTTGCAATCTCCCTGGCATTTGCCAAAGCACAGGCCAACTCAGCCGGCTTATCACTTTTCCGTACGCTGGGCGACAGCACGACAATGCCCGTGCCAATGATGAACATCATCAATGGTGGCGCGCATGCTGATAACAGCGTGGATATTCAGGAGTTCATGATTCTGCCGGTGGGCGCGCCAAACTTTGCCGAAGCGCTTCGCTATGGCGCAGAGATATTTCATGCCCTGAAAAGCGTACTGAGCAGCAAGGGCATGAACACGGCCGTGGGCGACGAAGGCGGCTTTGCGCCTGACCTGCCCTCGAACAAAGCTGCGCTGGACATCATTGCGGTTGCGATCGAGCAGGCCGGATTCACACCCGGAAACGAGATTCTGTTGGGTCTGGACGTTGCCAGTTCGGAGTTTTACGAAAATGGCCGCTATAACCTGGCTTCAGAGGGCAGGGACTTCGACGCTGCGGGGTTTTGCGACTACCTGGCAGGTCTGGCAGACGGTTATCCGATCATCACCATCGAAGATGGCATGGATGAAGGTGACTGGGACGGATGGCAGCTTTTGACGGAACGTATCGGTGATCGGATCCAGCTGGTCGGCGATGATCTGTTTGTCACCAATACCGCGATTATCAGTCGTGGAATTGAGCAAAAAATTGCAAATTCTGTGTTGATAAAACCTAACCAAATCGGTACCTTATCGGAATCTCTTGATGCAATTACTTTATCGGTGGAAGCAGGGTTCAGTGCCGTCGTGTCACACCGCTCAGGTGAGACCTGTGACAGCACGATTGCAGACATCGCGGTAGGCACAAAAGCGACGCAAATCAAGACCGGATCGTTGTCACGGTCCGACCGCATCGCCAAGTACAACCAGCTGTTGCGCATTGAAGAGGAATTGGGCGAGACAGCCGAATATGCGGGACGAGGTGCCTTTTCGGTGCCGGCTTGAAAGACAGTGGGGAACTGAATTTTGGCTATGCGGTGGATAATGGTTGTATTGGCGATCGCCGGACTTGCGATGCAGGGCCAGCTTTGGTTGACCGACGAT
>QNFK01000222.1 GCA_003645495.1 Gammaproteobacteria bacterium | reverse complement strand
GATAGCGGCAAATCAGAAATCAAGCAAGCGAGTTTCGATCTTCTCGCCAAGGTTGAAAGGGCGATTGACGTGTTTCCCAGCAGTGAACTCGTCATCGAAGGCCATACTGATTCCTACGGTGGCGACGAGTCGAACCAGGCACTTTCGCAGCAACGCGCAGAATCCGTGCAGCAATACATGGTTAACGCAATGCGAATTCCAAGCTACCGGCTGATAGCAACCGGTTACGGTGAAACGAATCCTGTTGCCAACAATGAAACCGAATCAGGTCGTGCCAGAAATCGCCGTATCGATATCGTCATCAAGCCAAATCTCGATCCTGCATAACGTCCCGAGTCTGCTGACGCCACCAATCACTGACGATTCCTGCGGTTACCTCGTTAACGAGGTAACCGTATTCAGCGTGCACACTTAGTTCACCATCCGTGTGGTAGTAGTTGTACATCGTGCGATCATCAATGCCCGCTACCAGGCCAAGTTCGATCATCTCGCCGAAATCATTGTTCAGTGTCATATCGATGGCCGTCAGTTCACCGATTGCGGCAATGTTGATCCAGTCGAGAATGTTGCCCGGGTAACGCGCTTTACCGCTTGCGGCGTAACCCAGTAAGTTACGCTGAATAACTTTTTGTCCGAGTGGGCTGCCCATGGTCAGTAACAAATGCACACTGACTTCACGTTCGGACTCTTGCGTCATCTGCCAGAGGGCATCGTAAGCAATCACTGATCCCATACTGTGCGCCAGTAGCAGTACCGGGCGACCTGAATCGACAGCTTGCTGTAACGGATCCTTTACCGTTTGCCGAGCCATGTCGGCAACATCATTTTTGTTGTGGTTGTAACGCCTCAGATCGTGCAAATGCAGCTGCAATTCCTCAGTGGTGAAATGCGGCAGCATGACCGGCAGGTGATCTGCTGCACGGAAAAGCCAGCGCACCATTTTGCGCTTCCACGATGACGCCAGTGCCCGGTCTGTCGCGCTTGCCCCCTGTTTTTTCAGGAGCGCGTCAATATCCGCCTGGTCGAGATCTATATCCCGGTGCTCACCATAAAAGTCATATGTCCAACTTGCGATTTCGAAACTCTGCTGGTTGGCTTCAAGTGTCGTCGCGACATCCGAATCGATACGGCTGATCCCCTCAAGCAGGCAGCGAAACAATTGGCGCCGGTGCACTACGGGCTCCGGCTTGGGCCGCAGACCGGGGACAAATAAAATAAGGGGATCAGGTGACATAGACGTTATTTTATCTCTTGCCGGCGCAGCAATGCGGCTTCCAGCAGACTGCGCAAGTCAGCCACCGTAGTCACCACGACGTCTGGTTGTGGCAGGTGGTCCGGCCAGTTCGCGCCGGTCCGGTTCATCCAGGCTGTTTGCATTCCCGCCGCTCGTGCGCCATCGATATCTGTTTCCGGATGATCGCCAACATGCAATATTTCTATCGCAGAATATCCGCTCCGCTCAATCGCCACCTCAAAAATTTCCCGTGCCGGTTTCGCAGCACCAACGTCGGTTGCCGTGACAGAATCGTGAAACAAATGGTCGATGCCAATCTTTTGCAAGCTGGCATTGCCGTTGGTTAATGCCAGAATCTGGAAATTTTCAGCGAGCGCCTCAAGATTCGAAAGCACGTCCGGAAACAATTCAACGTCGTTTCGCGCGTGATCAAATACTTCAAATGCAGGCTCGACAAGGTCCGTTGCATAACCTGACTCCTGCGCAAGACGCTCAAGGACTTTCTTGCGCATAAAGCGAAAGTCGTGCTGCTGATCTGCGAACTCTTCCATGACGGAGACGCGAATATCGAGCACATCTGTCGCTGAAAAGCTGGTGGATATCAGCGGATAGTTTTCCGCCAGCCATTGCCAGAGTTTTGCCTCAGCACGTCGAATAACGGGCCCGATCTCCCACAGGGTGTCGTCAAGATCCAGAGTAATTGCGCGTATACGTTGCAAAACAAGTCCTGTTTCGTGCCAGGCGAAATATCACGGCCGGGAGACCCTATAATGATGCAAAGCTTAACCTAACCCGAACATTACATGAGTGACAGCGCCCAAAACAGAAATGGGGTTATTGTTCAAATGGTTGCGGCGTTTTCGGCCAAGGCGAAAGTGTTACAGTCCGGCCCACTCAAGCAATGTTCGGGCTTAGCACATAACGGGAAGACGGCAACAATGAAATATCTGCATACGATGGTGAGAGTCAATAATCTTGATGAGTCACTGGGCTTTTACTGCGAAAAACTGGGACTCAACGAGCTCAAACGCTACGACAATGACACCGGCAGATTCACGCTGGTATTCCTGGCCGCGCCTGGAGACGAGGAAGCGCAGGTCGAGCTGACTCATAACTGGGATGCGGAAGAATATGACGAAGGGCGAAACTTTGGTCACCTGGCTTATGCGGTGGATGATATTTATGCCACTTGTCAGCAGCTGCTTGACGCGGGGGTGACTATCAATCGGCCGCCACGTGATGGACGCATGGCGTTCGTACGGTCGCCGGATAATATTTCGATAGAGCTATTGCAAAACGGCGATGCGCTGGCTCCTGCAGAACCGTGGGCGTCTATGGAGAATGTCGGGCATTGGTAAGCTCACTGCTGTGCCAGTAGAAGAGCTGTAGGAGCCCGTATGGATAGAGACGTCATACTCCAAGCTTGGTTAGCGTTTCTATCGGGGCGACGGGCGACAAACATTGCAACGCAATGTTTGCAAAACATCAACCCACCACACCCGCTCAACCGAAATCACCCACCGCGTGGTCGATCGACCATAGCGAACTCGCCCGTCAGGACGGGCTCCTACAGCTCTTCGTTCAGGAGATTACGGTGGCCTCTGGCAACAGCGGCGGCAAGGTATCCGTCGGTCGCTCGGATTGTTCACTCGTCAACACCGAAAACGAACGCATTGCCTTCGCCATCGCTGCGCCATCCCAGGATTTATCACCTGTTCCGTAGCTCGCGCTGGACAGCACTTCCAGTTGCGTGGACAGCGGCAGTGACACTCGCGTTGCGATGATGCCTATACTGCGCGGCGCATCGTCCGGCCATTGCAGTCGACCCCAATCGAGCATAGCTGATTTGATGCCGGCGGCATCGCCGGCCAATGCTGCTTTGCGTGCTGCTTTCAGGAACCGTGCCTGTTGCTTGTGAATCGGTGGAGCCTCGGGCTCTTTCGGTGCACGGGCCGGTTTTCTGCCCGACCACCACCATGCGACGAGGGTCAACACCCAGACAGCAGCGAGAATTTCGCTGACCAGCAGCCAGAAATCACTCCGCACAACCCGCGTACCGACGGCTTCGCCTTCCTCCTGCGGAACGGGCTGCTCAGCGATGACCGGCGGCGGTACCGCGGTCGCTGAAGGGAGAATACTTAGTGTCGTACCGGACAACCTGGCAACCTCCCACGCGCCGGTGTCGATATTCCACCAGGGCAACTCAAGCGCAGGCAGCTCTACATCACCTGGCACCACACCAATTAATGCGTATTGATCCCGGCGAATTGCCCGTATGCCAGCAGCTTCGGCCGTATCGCGAAATTCGGGCTTGTCCGGGTAAATTTTCACTGAGTCTGACACTGCTGGATCAAGCACCGGTATTTGTGTCGATAACTGCCCCAGTGCGGTAACGGTGATGTGTCTTGTAATCGGTTCACCCGCCGGAAGACTGCCCGGCTCGCGCGACCAGTCCTCGCTCAGGGTAACTGAACGTGCCGGAAACCACGCTGCATTTGCGAATCCATCGGGTGGTGGAGGAATCGGGTTCACAACAACATCGATCGCGGCTGATTCGAAAATTTTGCGACCGGTTATGCGGCCATCACGTAGCACGCGTGCTTCGAACCTGGCCGGTGTAATTGAGATCTGGCCACTTTTTTGCGGAAACAGCGCATAGACCCGTTCAACGACCTTGTAATCCTTACCGTTCAAAACCGCATCGTAACTTCTTTCTTCACCGGCGATCTCTACCAGCACCTCGACACCGCTGATGTTCGGTTCACTCAGTCGTGGTTGCCGGGTTGCGACCGCGCGATACACTTTGACCGTGTATATAACCTGCGCCTGCACATAACTCTCATCGTGATCGACTTCAGCTGTAACAAAGATGTCTGCTTCACCCGGCAACGCGTTTGACGGTGGCGCTATGGTTACGGGCACGGGCTCACTTTGTTCATTGCCGACGATGACCGGTGGAATTAGCAGGTTGCCCTCGCGCTTCGCCATCAACACGTAAGTCCAGGTGCGCGAACGACTGATCTGCCCGTTCACAATCGTGGTATTACTCAGCTGGCTGCGGTTGCCAATAAAAAAGTCTGTATCCAGTGCGGATGCGTCAGGCTCGATGTCGATTGCCGTATCGACCATCACCTTGAACGTGAAAGACTCGTTCAACTCAACGTTTGCCCGATCGACGCTGGCGATCACCGCTGCGTTAGCCGCGCCCGCGAGCAAGCAAGACGTGATAATCAGTAGCAACGAAACGATGCCAGTCTGTTTTTTATTATGCATGTTTACCATGGTTGTACCTCATCGT
>QNFK01000221.1 GCA_003645495.1 Gammaproteobacteria bacterium | reverse complement strand
GCCACCTTCCAGCTCTTGAGTCGCAATCATTTCCGTCCATACTCGACCGTCGGCAGGATTTCGCATTTCCGGAAATGACCACTTGTAGGTATAGAGTTCAGATGAATCGCTAAAAAGACGGGCCCTGACGCCAAAAACTGTGCCAAGGACCGCCGGCACTTTATTGGTTTGAATAAGGAGTTCCGGATTGTTTCTGTCTGGGCCGTAAATTCCGTAGTCAACAACTTTGAGACTACCGCTATCATTACCGTCGACAGGCGCGGCACAGCCCACAGAAAGCAGCAGACCGATAGATAGTATGAAGATAGGCCGCATAATGCTCTTGAATGACACCTAACTATAAGCAGTTTGCAAAAGTGAGGGGATTAATCATACAAAAAGTGGAGCATAACAAAGAAAAGTCGCTGTAAGCCCTTGATTTAACGGGCTTGCTCGTTTGTTATGTTGCACTTTTATCTCTTGTTATATTGCAATGAGTATCACTGGTTTCTTTCGGCCAAGGCGGCCTGAATGCGCCCCGCCAGCGCGGTAGCTTCCCGACGGACTCGGTTTGTATCTATTGTCAGGAATTCGCCTTCACGCATCAATAACTTTCCATCTACTGTAACTGATGCGACATCCTGTTCATCGGCAACGTAAACCAGGTGTGAGATTACATCGTAAGTTGGTACAAAGTGGACGTCATCAAACGATACCTGAATGATATCGGCGCGCAGACCGATCTCGAGCGCACCTACCTTGTCACGAAGTCCTATTGCTTCAGAACCGCCGCTGGTTGCCATGTTCAACACGGTCGTTGCTGACATTACTTCCGGATCCATTTTGTCTACTTTTTGCAGTAAGGCGGCCAGTCGCATTTCTTCCCACATATCGAGATCGTTGTTGCTGGCTGCGCCGTCTGTGCCGAGGCCAACGAGAACGCCGGCGCGCAACATGTCGGTGACAGGGGAAATACCGGATGCAATTTTCATATTGGAAGTCGGATTGTGAATTACGCCGACACGTCGATCGGCGAGAATTTTGATCTCTTCCTCGGTTGGCCAGACTACGTGTGCGCCGATGGTTGGCCCGTCCAGGAAGCCGATCGACTCAAACAGTTCGATACTTGTCATGCCAAAAGTTTGTTTGGAGTATTCCAGCTCGAACGGGGACTCCGACATATGAATACTGATTGGGACGCCCGCATCATTTGCTGCAGCACGGGTTGCCTTGAGTTGCTCTGCGTTGAGTGTGTAATTCGCATGTGGGCCGAAAATTGGTGTGATGCGATTGTTGCGGTCCTTCCAGTTGTTGATGAACGCCAGGCCCTTTTCAATCGAATCGGCCGCGTCCTCGGCATCCGGGCTGCGTTGATCGATAACCGTCGCTGAGATGAACGCGCGCAGGCCACATGACTCGACAACTTGCGCAACGACATCCGGGTAGTAATACATATCTACAAAGGTGGTCGTACCACCCCTGATCATCTCCCAGCAAGCCAGCTCGGTTCCGATGCGTACGAATTCAGCATCAACGAACTCAACCTCAGCAGGGAAGATGTAATTATTCAGCCAGTCCATCAATGCGAGATCATCTGCGACGCCGCGCAGCAATGTCATCGCGGCATGAGAGTGACCATTGATCAGGCCGGGCATAACGATTCGATTTTCTCCGGGCAAACGACCCTTCGCGTTGTAGCGGCTATTGATTTCACTGGCCGTGCCGATATCGATTATGAGGCCACCGTCCACGGCAACAGCGCCATCTCGAATGACATTGCCGCCTTCGTCCATCGTTACGATGTATTCGCCCTCGATAATCAGGTCGATGGCGTCAGCGTCAGGAACCTGTCCTTCGCTGGAGGTTGTTGATGAGTCCCCGGCGGGCGAACAAGCGCCTATGGCCATGATTACGATCAAGGAGATAAGTAACGAAAACACGCCTGTTGCACTTTTCTTGATGGTCATTGTTTTCCAGCATGGGTTGGCCTGAGAGGTGGGCATTCTAACCCGGCTGCGCCCACCTTGATTGGCGCAACGGTCTTCGGCCTTACAACCGTTGGCGCGAAATCGCTTTGGAATGGTGCTAATGTGCACAGCGGTCTGCGTAACGCCGTGTGCGGGATAAAGCTGGAGATGAGTGGCAAGTCACTTACAGGATAGGTCAGATGCTATTTACCGACATCATTAGAAAAAAACGCGACGGCGACGAACTGTCGGCAGAAGAAATCGCGTTTTTCGTCACTGGCCTGGCTGACGGTAGTATTCCGAAAGAGCAGGTTGCTGCTCTTGCGATGGCAGTTTGCCTGAACTCAATGACGGCGGAAGAAGCAGGAAGACTGACCATGGATATGGCCGCATCAGGAACGATGCTTGAGTGGCAGGGCGAAGATCTGGATGGCCCGGTTGTTGATAAACATTCGACCGGTGGCGTTGGCGATAAAGTCAGTTTCCTGCTGGCCCCGATCGCAGCTGCCTGCGGCTGTTACGTACCGATGATATCGGGCCGCGGCCTCGGTCATACTGGCGGCACGACCGACAAAATAGAGGCAATTCCGGGCTACAACGCTACGCCTGATTTTGAACTTTTCAGAAAGGTAGTGAAAAGCGTGGGCTGTGCGATTATCGGCCAGACGACCGATCTCGCACCGGCGGATCGTCGCTTCTACGCCATCCGGGATGTCACCGCGACGGTCGAATCGGTGCCTCTTATTACCGCATCGATCCTGTCAAAGAAAATTGCAGCCGGGCTGGACGCGTTGGTAATGGACGTCAAGTTTGGTAGCGGCGCCTTCATGTCTTCGCCGGAAAATGCCGAAGAACTGGCAAAAAGTATTATTGCGACTGCAGCAAAAGCAGATTTGAATACACACGCGATCATTACGGACATGAACGAATGTCTTGGTATGACCGCTGGCAATGCGGTTGAGATTGTCGAGTCCATGGAGTACCTGAAAAATAGTCATCGCGAGTCGAGGCTGGATGAAGTCGTCATGGCGCTGTGTGCGGAGATGCTGGTGGCAACCGGCATGGAAAGCGATCGCGATGTCGCGTTATCGAAAGTTGATACAGCGGTGACGTCCGGAGAAGCTGCAGAAAGATTCGGACTAATGGTGACAGCGCTGGGCGGGCCATCTGATTTTGTCGAGAACTACGCACAGTACTTACCGCAGGCGGCACTGACACAACCCGTGTTCGCTACGGATAGCGGTTATGTTGTTGAAGAAGATGCTTTCCTCGTTGGCAATGCCATCATAGAGCTCGGGGGCGGCCGCCGAACGATGAACGACGATCTCGATCTCTCTGTGGGCCTGACCGATATGGCGCCGATCGGCACCTGGGTGGACAATGAGCGGCCACTTGCGGTCATTCATGCCTCCTCAGAGGACCGTGCCGAAATCGCCGCGACAATGATTCGCCAGGCTTGCCGAATTTCTGATGAAAAACCGCCGGAAAGACCCGTCATCGGCAGGATTCTGACCGCAGATTAACGGGAAAAGAGACGGCATTGCCGGTATCCTTGGCAGACAGATAAAAATAAAAAATACTGCCGAAGACTCAATTCGCGGCAGCAGAGGAAAATCCTTTCCTACTCATATCACGCGGGGGCTAGCTCATGGCGGGTAGTTTCATTGGGATTGCAGGCATGGCCGTCATCCTTGGCATTGCCGTTCTTTTCTCCAGCAATCGAAAAGCGATTAATTTGCGTATCGTTGGTGCGGCATTTGCGCTGCAGATTGCAGTCGCTGCGTTTGTGCTTTACCTCGATGCAGGCAAGCGGGCAATCGAAAGTTTGAGCTCTGGCGTACAGGCGGTGATCGACTACTCGAAAGAGGGCATCGGCATGGTGTTCGGTCCACTGGCAAACGTGCCGGACGGGCTCGTTTTCGCCATCAATGTGTTGCCAGTGATCATTTTCTTTTCCGCACTGATATCTGTTCTGTACCACCTGAAAATTATGCAATGGGTTGTGAAACTGGTCGGTGGCGCACTGCGGTGGGTTATCGGCACAGGCACGGTCGAGTCCCTTAATGCTGCTGCGAACGTATTCGTTGGCCAGACCGAGGCGCCACTGGTGGTTAAGCCCTACCTCGGCAGGCTTACGGACGAGCAGTTTTTTGCTGTCATGGTGTCGGGTGTTGCATCTGTTGCAGGCACCGTACTGGCAGCATATGTGCTGATGGGCGCCGAAATGAAATATTTGCTGGCGGCGAGTTTCATGGCCGCGCCGGGTGGTTTGCTCATGGCGAAGATCATCATGCCGGACAAACCCGACTCCCAGGCACCGGATGTCGATGAAGAAATGCATATGGAAGACAGCAAACACATCAACGTAATTCTAGCAGCCGCTGTCGGTACTGCCGATGGATTGCGCCTGGCAGTGAATATCGGTGCGATGCTGATTGCTTTCGTTGCACTGATTGCACTATTCAACGGCATAATCGGTGGACTGTTTTCTCTGGTTGGCATCGAAGGCATTACGCTGCAACTGATACTTGGCAAGATCTTTCAGCCACTCATGTACCTGTTAAGCGTTCCGTGGGCAGAGGCCCAGGCTGC
>QNFK01000220.1 GCA_003645495.1 Gammaproteobacteria bacterium | reverse complement strand
CCGGATGCCAATCGGCTCGCGGAAGATCTTCGTGAGCAACTCGATCTGCAGGCAATAACGGTACGAGCTTCCACTTTCTCCCTCATATCAAGCGAAGAGCGCACCTACGGAGTGCAAATATTCGGCGTCGATCCAGCACATGAAGCGTTAGTGTCGACGATTCCCGGTCTTGTCAAAAAAGGTCGTTTCCCAACTGATACCAATGCGGCCGAAATCGTTATCGGTACTGTTCTCGCGCGCAATTTGCGCGTCGGGATCGGCGACGAATTAACGTTGCTTGGCAGCGGGCGGGACGGATCGTTTGCGGCTGCCGTTGCTGATGTTGTTGGTATCTTCGACAGCGGTGTTGCCGATATTGATCGCAGCATTGCCGAGATTCCACTGGCGTTTTTTCAGGACGTCTTTTTCATGCAAGAGGCAGGGCACATGGTCGTTATTACGACGCCTGACCTGATGGTAATAGATGAATATGCCGAAAAAACTGAAGCGTTGTTACCTGCGGACAGTGAGCTTGTGGTGCACGACTGGATGGCCTTGCAACCGGGTCTGAAGCAGGCAATCCAGGCGGACCTCAGCAGTGCTTTCTTTATGTATGGCGTACTGGTTATCCTGGTTGCGTTCAGCGTTTTGAACACGCAGCTGATGTCCGTGCTCGAGCGCACGCATGAGTTCGGCGTCGTGATGGCGCTGGGACTCACGCCCGGGAGACTCGGCAGGCTGGTCATCATGGAAACCGCCATGCTTGGTTTCGCCGGATTGCTGATCGGGGCGCTAATCGGCGGACTGGTCACTCTTTATTTCACCTACAACGGCTTTAGCTATCCAGGCATGGATGAGATGGCCGCGAATTTCAACCTGCCCGATCGCTTCTACCCAAAGGCAACATTGCTCACTTTGTTTCTCGGTCCGGCGGTTGTGTTCATAGGTTCAATCCTCTCCGCACTCTATCCTGCGCTCCGGCTGCATTGGTTGCATCCGGTTGAGGCGATGAGAGCCTTATGATGCGCGCATTTATGGTGATAGTGACGCTGGCCTGGCGGAACCTGTGGCGGAATCACCGCCGCACAATCGTAATGCTGGCCGCAATCAGCGTCGGTGTATGGGCGATGATATTCATGACCGCACTTACCCGCGGCATGGTCAGCGATATGGTTCACGATGGGCTGCGGACACTGCCCGGCCACGTGCAGGCGCACCATCCTCTGTACCGCGATGATCCCAGTGTAGGCAATCTGTTGCCGATGACCGATAGCGAAATCCATGCAGCATTCGCAAATGCCGAATTCGCGGGCTGGGCGGCACGGGTCAGAGTGCCGGCCATAATTTCGAGCGAGCGTGAGTCGCGTGGAGTGACGTTACTCGGCGTAGATCCGCAGCAGGAAGCGTCGATCGCCGCGATTGGCAGCAACGTCGTTGCAGGGCGAAATCTGGAAGGTGCCGATGACAACGGAGTGGTCATCGGTCGCAAGCTTGCCGAAAAACTTGATACTGAACTGGGCAAACGAATCGTCCTGATGAGTCAGGACCCTGACAACGACATCGCTGATCGCGGTTTTCGGATTGTCGGCCTGTTCGAAGCGAACCTGGCAGTCAATGAAGAGGCGTTCGTCTTTGCTGGTAAAAAAGCAGTGCAGAAAATGCTGCGTATCGGTGACCAGGTGAGTGAGGTGGCGGTAGTTGGTGATGACTATCGTGATGTTGCGCCATTGCAGGCCGACGTCAGCGCACGACTTGGAGATGCAACGGAGACTTTGGCCTGGCAGGATCTCAACAGTTACCTTGCCAGCATGCTCAGGGTGATGGATGGCTTCGTGTTGGTCTGGATGATCGTCATTTTTTTGGCGCTGTCATTCGGACTCGTCAATACACTGGCAATGTCCGTTTTCGAGCGGGTTCGGGAGATTGGCCTGATGCTCGCGCTTGGTATGCGACCTGCAAGTATCCTCGGCCAGATTGTCGTCGAGTCGGTTTTCCTTCTGACACTCGGCCTCATTATTGGCAATGCGCTTTCCATCGCCAGCATTATTCCGCTACAGGATGGCATCGACATTTCCGCGGTTGCGCAGGGTATGGAAATGATGGGTGCGTCAAGCATTCTGTATCCCGAACTTCTCGTGAAAGATATCGTGACGGCCAATATAGTTGTCTTGCTGCTTGGATTTATCGCCAGTTTGTCGCCGGCATGGCGCGCGTCCCGTTACGAGCCGATTGAGGCAATCACCAAGGTATAAACATGACAGCTGTTCGTTGTATTGAATTGTGCAAAACCTATCGCCAGGGCGACCAGGATATCAAGGCACTCGACCATGTGAGCATCGACATTGAAAAGGGCGGTTTTGTCTGCCTGTCAGCACCTTCCGGCGGTGGCAAGACAACGTTGTTGAATGCGATCGGCGGGCTCGATATTCCGGACAGTGGTGAAGTCTGGATTGCCGGTCAGCGCATTGACCAAATGAGCAAAGGGGAGCTTGCGCAGCTCAGGTTGCGGCAAATTGGCTTCGTGTTCCAGGCCTACAACCTGATCCCGGTTCTCACTGCCCGCGAGAATGTTGAGTTCGTCATGCAGGTACAAGGTGTTCATGCGAATCAGCGTCGCGAGCAATCCATGGCGATACTCGAGGAGGTTGGACTTAAGGGGCTTGAGGACCGCCGCCCGGCAGAAATGTCTGGTGGCCAGCAACAACGAGTTGCCGTGGCGCGTGCCATTGTCTCGCGACCGGCTCTCGTACTTGCCGATGAACCCACTGCGAACCTCGATTCAAAGACATCAGACGAGTTGATGCAGTTGTTTGTTGCATTGAACAAGCACCACAACACGACATTCATACTTGCTACGCATGATCAACGCGTAATGTCCTACGCAAGGCGCCTGATCCGCATGCTCGATGGCCGAATTGTGGAAGACATACAGCAACATGCCGATTAAGGCCCTTTTCGGTCTCGTTTTTCTTGCCGGCATCTTTCCGGTGTTGTCACTGGCGGATGATGCTGACTACGAACTTGGTGGTCACGTCAAAACCCGCTTGCTTGCTGACGCCTTTCCTGACGATAGTGTTTTCAATCAGCTCACCGGTGACACCGCAGTAGATCTCGAAAACGCAATGCGCCTCAACTTCTCGGCCGTTATGGGCGAGTGGTCATTCGACACCGCGTATCAGCTTTTTGCCGGTTATGGCGATCGTATCGAGTACACACGGTCGTTGCCCGCTGACAGCGATTTTTTCCAAAATCGCCTGCCAAATGATGCTCGCAGGCTCCTCAATCTGACGTCAGTTATCGAAGACGATGGAAAATTTGCGGCCTTGCACAGACTTGATCGCCTGTGGGTCGGCTATACAAACGACAAAACGGTCGTTCGTCTTGGGCGACAGGCGATCACCTGGGGCAACGGCTTGATTTTCTCGCCAATGGACATCGTAAACCCGTTCGACCCTACGGCTATCGATACCGAATACAAATCCGGGGACGATATGTTGTACGGACAGTACCTGCGCGATAATGGCGACGACATTCAGGCTGCGTTCGTTTTTCGTCGGGATATCGTAAGTGGTGATCCCGACGCTGACGAGGGCACGGCCGCGGTCAAGTATCACGGCATAGTGGGAGATTCGGAATATGATTTGCTGGTAGCAAGGAATTACGCAGAAACCACGCTCGGGATCGGCGGAAATCGCAGCATCGGCGGTGCAGTGTTGCGCGGCGATCTGGTCGTCGCAGACAGCTCTTCGGGCAGCAAGGTGCAACTGGTAGCAAACTTAAGTCATTCGTGGATGTGGGGCGGTAAAAACGTAAGCGGCGTTGTGGAGTATTACTTCACCGAGTATGGCCTGGAAGATGGTAATTACGAATTGGCAAATTTGTTGCAGAACACCGAATTGCTCAAACGTTTGGCGCGCGGTGAATCGTTTACGCTTGGCCGTCATTATATCGCTGGCGGTGTGAGCATAGAACTTACGCCGTTGTGGGTGTTGACGCCGAATATGTTCACCAACCTTGAAGATGGCAGCGCTCTGCTACAGATCGTGTCGCGAAATAATCTTAGTCAGAATGTTGAGTTTCTTGGTGCGTTGAATGTGCCGCTCGGGCCGTCGGGATCGGAGTTTGGTGGTATTGGGTCTGAGATGGCGGGGTTGTATTTTTCTACTGATCTTTCTTTGTTTGCGCAAGTTGCCTGGTATTTTTAGCCAGGCAGATCGTTGATGGTTTGCGCATCGCCCGCTGGGCGGGCTCCTACAGTTGCTAATTAGAATTGTAGGAGCCCGTACGGAAAGGGGCGCCAATCAATTCGCAGAGTCGGAATCTCTATCGTGACAGCGGGCGATATCTCAAACCAGCGAAATATGCCTGAACATTCCATCAACGCTTCATCGCACGGCCAATAATTAGATTCTGCAGGCCATGCTGCGGGTTGTCCAGAGCAGACAGGATCGCCTCGTTGAAGCATCATTATCGTATCGTTTGAATGTCGTAATGGTGGTTGCGCGGTATGAAATTGCACGCAGACATCGACATCTGGTGACTGGGGGCCGGGGTCGGCCT
>QNFK01000219.1 GCA_003645495.1 Gammaproteobacteria bacterium | reverse complement strand
AGGCAAGTTTGTTCCAAAAAGCGGAGCGTACACAAAGTACGTGAGCATTTTTGGAACAAACTTAACGAAGCCTCAGACCACCTGAAGCGTTTTCAGCCACACTTGGAATCACCACAAGAAAGGCATGTCTTGCACCCATCCATCATGATTACTGCGGCCGTGCTGCACCTGCCACAGAGTTGCGCGCCTTCCGGATATGCGCTTTTCGAGAACGCATCCTGCTGCTTGTTGCTGGCCTCGAATTCGGCACGTTTCTCTGCAATAAGTTTTTGCTGGGCCGCGTCGAGCTCTGGTGCAGCTAACATGCCGATCAGAATCAGGTGCTTTTCTACAATGTGGCCGAGCTCTGCAATGATCGACGGCATAAACCTGCCGCCAGGCTGCCAGTATCCGCCACGCGGATCGAAAACAGCTTTCAGCTCGTCGACCAGGAAGGTGACATCGCCGCCCTTACGAAAAACTGCAGAAAGAATTCTGGTCAACGCGACAATCCACTGGTAGTGGTCGAGATTCTTGGAATTTATGAAAATTTCGAACGGTCGACGCTTCTCATACTCAGTGCCTTCATTGAGAATGATGTCATTAATAGTCACGTACATCGCGTGATCCGAAATCGGCGTTTTGACCTTGTAGGTTGACCCAACCAGCATCTCCGGACGCTCGAGTTTCTCGTGCATACGAATGATTTCTGCACCGCCCTCGGTTGTCTCACGACGAAATTCCGGGCGCGGCGCCTCCTCAGCTGCTTTATCCGCCGCCGCATTGACAGCATAGCCGACTATTTTCTTGTCAATCTTGATCCTGCTCATCGCATTATTCCCTCAAAACTTACGCCGCTTCAGGCCGGCTCTTAGCCTGCTGCCTGTCGCGACCGCCAGCAAATGGCGTTTGTTATTCGGATCCAGCCAGCTTTTTGCCTGGTTCCTGATTTCGCTGACCAACCCTGTTGACCGTTTTTTCCAAACCTGACTTTGACTCATGTCGTCAGGACGCTCCTTTTGCTGTGAAAAATTCTATTGCGCAGAAATTCGGCCTCAGAATTTTCCGTAATAGCCTTCCTTGAGAGCGTCGAACAAATTCGCCGCCGTGTGAATTTCACCGTCATATTCGATCTCTTCATCGCCCTTAAGCGCTACGGTCGAACCATCATCGAGTGTGAACGAGTATTCTGTGTTCTTGAGGTCCTTCTCTTTGACCAGTACTCCCTGAAAGGCTTCGGGGTTGAAACGAAACGTCGTGCATCCCTTGAGACCCTGCTCATAGGCGTACATATAAATATTCTTGAAATCTTCGTATGGATAATCTGTTGGTACATTTGCCGTCTTCGATATTGAAGAGTCTATCCATTTCTGAGCAGCTGCCTGAATATCCACATGTGCTGTCGGTGAAACATCCTCGGCGGTTATGAAATAGTCCGGCAAATTATTTTCCGCTACTGTCTCCGAATCGTCACCTGCCTGCATAACGTCCGGATTAATCATCTCGCGATAGGCCAGTAATTCGAAAGAGAATACGTCCACCTTCTCTTTTGACTTCTTGCCCTGACGGATAATGTTGCGGAAATAGTGATGCGCAAAACTGGGTTCAATTCCATTGCTGGCATTGTTTGCCAATGACAGGGAAATCGTGCCGGTCGGCGCAATCGAACTATGGTGGGTAAACCGGGCCCCGATTTTCGCCAGCTGCGCAACCAGCTCCGGCGCCTCCGTGGCAATTCTTTGCATGTAGCGACTGTAACGGCTATGCAAAATTCGTCCCGGCACCTTGTCGCCCACTTTATAACCGTCTGCTGACATCTCCGGGCGTTTGGCCAGCATTTCGCTGGTAACGTCGAAATCTTCCGTCATGATCGGCGCAGGGCCTTTTTCCTGCGCCAGTTGCAACGCTGATTCCCATCCTGCCAACGCCAGCTGCTTGGCGACTTCTTCCGTAAACTGCACCGCACCTGCTTCGCCATACTTCATGCGCAGCATCGTGATCGTTGAACCCAGGCCGAGGAAACCCATACCGTGGCGTCGTTTGCGTTGAATTTCGTCGCGCTGCAGCGGCAATGGCAGACCATTGATCTCCACCACGTTATCCAGCATGCGGGTAAAAACTTTGACCAGCTTGCGAAATTCCGTCCAGTCGAAACGCGCCTCTTCCGTAAAGGGCTCAAGCACGAATTTCGTGAGGTTTACGGAACCCAGCAGGCATGACCCGTAGGGTGGCAGCGGTTGTTCACCACACGGGTTCGTTGCACGAATGTTTTCCACGAACCAGTTGTTGTTCATCTCGTTGACTTTATCGATAAGAACGAAACCAGGCTCCGCGAAATCGTAGGTCGACGCCATGATGACATCCCATACTCTACGTGCCGGCATTGTTTTGAATATCTTGCAGGCAACCAGTCCGCCTTCATTGCGTACATAATTGTCTGGCTCCGGCCATTCGCGCCAGACAAACTGCCCCTCATCACTGAGGTCAAGCTCGTCCTCCTGCAACTCTTTCGTCGTGATCGGAAACGCCAGTTTCCAGTCCGTATCAGTTTTAACGGCTTGCATGAATTCATCGGTGATCAGGAGTGACAGATTGAACTGCCGCAACCGGCCATTTTCTCGCTTGGCGCGAATGAATTCCATGCTGTCCGGATGACCCACATCAAAGGTGCCCATCTGTGCACCACGCCGGCCACCTGCCGAGGACACGGTGAAACACATCTTGTCGTAGATATCCATGAACGACAGCGGCCCGGAAGTGTACGCACCGGCACCGGTCACATAGGCGCCCTTCGGCCGCAATGTCGAAAACTCATAGCCGATGCCACAACCTGCCTTGAGCGTCAGGCCAGCTTCATGGACTTTGTTCAGAATATTATCCATTGAGTCGGCTACCGTGCCGGACACTGTGCAATTAATTGTCGAGGTTGCCGGTTTGTGCTCCCTGGCGCCGGCGTTTGAGATAATGCGCCCGGCAGGAATCGCCCCGTTTCGCAGCGCCCACAGGAATTCCTCTTCACATTTCTCACGCAAAGATTCAACTTCAACATCAGCCAGCGCTTTCGCGACGCGCCGATACGTGTCATCAATCGTCACATCGACGATCGCGCCATCTTTCGCCGTGAGCCGGTATTTTGTTTGCCAGATATCCAGTGACGCTGACTGGAAGGTAATATCTGTTAATGAATGTGCGTCAAGATGTACTGCGGACTTCATGTGGTCCCAAACTCCCTAAACTCCTTGCGGAGCCCCCGATTTCCCGTGCCTGCTCGCCTTTTCACAGAGCGAATAGTTCCCCGCTCTCCGCTAAGTGATTTTTTAGCGGCGAGTGCCAAAATTGGCTTGTATTTTCAATTATTGTTGGCACAAGATGTTGTGCCAGCAGTACACAGATTATGCCTGGAGACGCCGGCTGTCAAGGCTTTGTCGGATTTTTCCTTGTATGGCTTTTACGAGTAATAACAACAAGTTATGATAACTAGTGAGCTAAGTGCTTTAATTCATTAGTGAAAAAAATAATACTTTCGTAAAAAATAGCAGCCACTACATCTAGTGGTATTAAGTGAAGTCGAAAACTGCCGGGAATAAGCTCTTTTTTCCGCAAAAATGATACTTTTCACGGCCTTGAAAAGCATTCTACCGACCCTATTTATGCCATCAACCAGGCATTTTCGCTGTCATTCGCATGCTGCGGTCAAGTGCTGAATTAATAAATTTTTGAGGAGTTAGAGATGAATGTTACACGATTTGAACCATGGAATATGATCAACTTGCTGCATCGTGACCTGGAGTTCGGTGGCGCCAGGAGATCGGCATTGGCGGGCTATGACGATAACGGCAGTAGTGTCGCCGACTGGCTGCCGGCAGTGGATATCGTCGAAGAGAAGCAGCGCTTTGTCCTGCGCGCGGATATCCCGGGCGTCAAGGCAGACGATATTGAAGTCAATATGGAAAAAGGCGTTTTGAGCCTGTCTGGTGAACGTCACAAGGAATCCAGTGAAGAAGTCGATGGCATGCAGCGTCTGGAGCGCAGCAGCGGAAAATTTTATCGTCGATTCTCTCTGCCGGAGAGCGCTGATCCGGACGCTATTTCGGCGAAAAGTGCCGATGGCATACTGGAGATCATCATTCCGAAACAGGAACGGGTAAAGGCCCGGAAAATAACCGTCGCTGCTGCCTGACCGGCAGCGCGACGATTGATGGCTACCCGGCATCTTATGTAAGGATACCGGGTAGCAAGTACCGAGCAACGCGTGGAACTTATGCAAAGGCTCCCTTGTCTGTTGCCAAACAGATATGATTTACCCGCTGCATGCCAGGCAATTGCCACGACCGTATGAAACAGCGTTATGACGAGGAATTTAAGACGATGAAATCCCAACACCAGATTCTCTGGGCCGTATTGCTGATGTCGCTGGCGGCATTCAGCAACGCCGCTCTACCTGACAGTGTCGATGGCGAACCTTTGCCGAGCCTGGCACCGCTGGTTAAGCGGATTTCACCGGCTGTGGTCAATATTCGCGTCAGCCAGACGCTCAACACACAACCAGCTTATGGCGATGAAATGTT
>QNFK01000218.1 GCA_003645495.1 Gammaproteobacteria bacterium | reverse complement strand
GCTTTAATGGAACAGAGCAAAACAGACTGGGTAAACTTCGGCGCCTGCGTTGCGATAATTTTCCTCGTTTGTCTGCCGCTCGCATTGTGGCCGGACACCAGCGGTAAATTAATGCAGTCGATGTACGATTTCATTGCCAACGAACTCGGCATCTTTTACCTGCTTGCCGGCGTAGGCTGTATCGGTCTTCTTATCTGGATCGCGAGCAGTCGTTTCGGCGCAGTAAAACTTGGCGACGCCGACGAGTCCCCGGAATTTTCGACTCCCAGTTGGGTTGCGATGCTTTTCTGCGCGGGAGTTGGCGCAGGACTGATGTACTGGTGCGGCATCGAATGGTCGTTCTACTATCAGTCACCACCATTCGGGGTCGAACCGAGGAGTGCTGCGGCTGCCGAATGGGCCTCAACCTACGGCATGTATCACTGGGGTTTTTCTGCCTGGGCCTTTTATTGCCTGCCAACGATCGCAATCGCGTATCCATACTACGTAAAAAAACTGCCCTATCTTCGCTTCAGCAGCAGCTGCCACTATTTTCTCAAGGGGCGTGAGCATGGTGCGGTAAGCCGCGGCATAGATTTCCTATTCATGATCGCGTTGATCGGCGGCGCGGCATCCTCGCTGGGATTCTCTTCTCCGATGATTGCCGCCTTGCTGGCCCGGCTGTTCGACATACCACTCTCTTTTGGTCTGGAATTCGCCGTGGTTATTCTTTGTGTCATGTTGTTTGCGTGCAGTGTCTGGCTTGGTTTGAAAAAGGGCATCAAGCGACTGAGTGATGCGAACTTACTGCTGGCGTTCAGCTTGCTGATTTTTGTGCTGATCGCAGGCCCCACATTGTTCCTGCTGAAGACAAGCATCAACAGTGTCGGCCTGTTGGCGCAGAATTTCGTGCGCATGAGTTTCTGGACAGATCCGTTATCCGACTCCGGCTTTGTGGAAAGCTGGACGATTTTCTATTGGGCCTGGTGGATTGCATTTGCCCCATATGTCGGTTTGTTTGTCACCCGAATTTCACGTGGCCGGACAATTCGACAAGTGATTGTCGGCATGCTGGTACTCGGCTCTCTTGGTGGCTGGGTGTTCTATATGATCCTGGGAAATTACTCCATGTACCTGGAGCTCGAGGGGGTGGTCGCCGTTAGCGAAATCATCGAGTCACAAAGCGGCAACCAGGCCATTATCGCCATATTGGATCAATTGCCGGTGTCTACTGTCGCAATCGCGGTGTTTAGCCTGGTCGCATTAATATTTTCTGCGACCACTTACGATTCGGCTTCGTATGCACTGGCTTCGGTCGCAACGTTGTTCCTGAAAGCAGGTGATGATCCTGCCCGCTGGCACCGGGTGTTCTGGGCTTTTGCACTCGGTTTATTGCCCGTAACATTCATGTTCATTGGTGGTATCAAAGTACTGCAAACGACTTTGCTGGTTGTGTCGCTACCCATTCTTGTTGTTGGCGTCGTAATGTCGGTATCCCTGGTGAAATCGCTCGGCGAAGACTATCCCGCGACGAAAGATTCATAGGACTAGCTGTGACAATCGGCACTTGACCTGACAGACACTATCAGATTGATTCTAGCCGATGTCCGCTATACTCCTGAAGCAGCCGCTAAGTTGGTATAGCTTTGAGGGGCTATTGTTGACCCGAAGGAGACAATTGGAATTTCTCAATAATTCGTGATTATTCCGTCCGGCTGTACAATTTTTCATGATCGTCGTATAAAGGCAGCTCATAAAAAAAAGCAAGAAGGGGGGAATGCTATGTCCGATCAATGGATGATAAAGAGCCAGACTTTTGGCAATTGTAATTGTGCCGCCAACTGTGGTTGCCAGTTCAACCTGCCATCGACCAACGGTTTCTGCCAGTTCGTAGAAGCGGGTCACATCGAAGAGGGATATTTCAACGATGTGTCGCTTACGGGGCTCAACTGGGCGTTCATGATGATATGGCCTGGCGAGATTGCCGATGGCAACGGCCGCGAATTGATCGTCATTGACGAACGTGCAAATGATGAGCAGCGGGAAGCGCTGCGCAAAATCATAATTGGCGAAGCTGGCGAACCGGGCAGTAACCACTTTTCGGTATTTGGCAGCACCTGCAGCGAAGTACTCGATCCGGTATACGCGACCATCAATTTGGAAATCGATATCGACAGTCGAACGGCCAGCTTGGAAGTGCCGGGAATGATCAAGGCAAGCGGCACACCAATAATTAACGAGTTCGATGGGCAACCATTTCATATTGCACTAAGCAGGCCAAGCGGCAGCTTTGAATTCACCTATGCAGAGATTGGCGCTGGTTCTGCTTCCGTAACCGGACCGCTGCCGATGGAGCTCGATGGCAGCTACGCCCAGTTCTGTATTCATCATTACGATCAGGATGGATTAGTCGCCGCAGCGTGACAGCTGCAAACTCCGCGACTCTGGCGCGGCGAGACCTGGTTCTGCTGCTTGGTGCTCTTGGTGGGCTGGTGGTGCTGTGCTGGTTGTACCTGATCGAAGCATCTCGCGGCATGACCGACATGAATGCTGCCATGGGCGTGAAGCCCTGGAGCAAAGTCGACTTTCTGCTGATGTTCGCCATGTGGGCGGTAATGATGGTTGGCATGATGGTGCCCACCGCGATCAGAAGTGTGCTGATATTTATTCAAATCGGTGCGCGGGCGGCAGAACGGGATCGGTCGTTCGTATCTGGCTACTGGTTCACGTTGGGTTACGTCCTGATCTGGACGTTTTTCAGTGCCGCGGCGACCGTATTGCAATGGTTTCTCGACCAAGCTGCATTACTCTCACCAATGTTGGTGTCAAGCAGTGCGTTCCTCGGCGCGTTCCTGCTAATAAGTGCCGGAGCCTGGCAGTTTTCGCCTGTTAAGGACGTCTGTCTCAGACATTGTCAGTCCCCGGTCATGTACCTTGCGACACATTTTCGCCCGGGGATCTCCGGCGCTGTAAGCCTCGGTATTCAACACGGTTCGTATTGTTTGGGTTGCTGCTGGCTGCTCATGAGTTTGTTGTTCGTGGGAGGCGTAATGAACCTGGTGTGGATCGCGGCAATTACAGCATTTGTTCTGATCGAAAAACTGCTGCCCGCTACGCTTAGGGTATCGCGGTTGAGTGGTTGGGTCATGATTGTTGCGGGTGTCGGTTATCTTGCTTGGGGATTCGTTACCTAATTCCGAGGCTGCCAAATCAACTGTTTCTATCGTGAAACCGTAGTGCTGGACGAGGTAATGGTATTGCAGCGAATGACACCTTCTGGCCGTTAGCTGCCCTTCAATTTTGTAAATTCTGAATGATCTGACTGTCTGCTTTCGGGAAACGCTGCCGCTCTAACCAGATCAATTCTTACGCTGTCCGCACGGCCAAGTATTAGCAATTACAACTAGCAGGTTGTTAAAAAAGCCATGGACCGCTATTTCAACAATCTACTAAAATTCCACCACGTCACTATTATCCTTTCTGCCTTTGGCAGCCTGCTGCAACCAACTTGTGGTTTCTTTAAGCCCACCAAAGGTGAACAGGTGTGCGCTTAGCGGCTGACCTGTATCAAGACGGTACTGCCCTATCGCCTCTAGTTGTTCCCACGGTGCGGCGCGTCGCAGCAGTTCGAAAGCCAGGTCCTTGTTCGCCTGCATTTTCCTTACCGAAGCCTGAACACCACAAATTCGTGCATACCGTAACAGTGTCCCAAGTTTGGCTGGACCCGGAATACCAGCGTGAATGGGGAGTCCAGGATATTTTTTATGCGTCGCGCGGCACCAGTCAATGATTGCCGTTGCCTGAAAAGAAAACTGCGTAACCACATAAGGATCGATCGTCGCTGACTTACAAGCTGCGAGCTTCTCCTGCAGAGCCTGATTGAGCACTGCAGTATCGATATCCGGGTGGCCGTTCGGGTATCCGGCAACGCCAATTCGGCTAATTCCATGCTTTGCGGGCAGACCAGACTCAATTACATCAAGGGCGCTGGAAAATGGTCCCAGCGGCTCGCACAGGTCTCCGCCAATAACCAGAATCTCGTTAACGCCAGCTCGCTCGACAAACCCAGCGAGATAATCGTCGAGCTTCTGCTCCGATTGCATTCGTCGTGCGGCAATGTGCGGTACGGGCCTGAAGCCACAAGTTTTGATTTGCTCTGCGGCATTGATTCGCGCTGCAGTGCCCTCTCCGGCGACTGCATTGACGTATACCCGCCCACCTGCTGCCAGTAAATGACTGTGCTGTTGCAGGGCATCAAGATCGTGCACACCAATTTCCAGAGAAAGCTCTGTCAGCGCCTCGTGCAGTGATCGTTTTTCAAAATGAGTCATACATTTGTCCTGACATTACTAACGAACGGTCCCACCCTACAGTTTGTACAGGTTAACCAATAATAGTATTTTGTTCATGACTGCCACTTAACAGTAGCCGAATATTATGCCCCTGGTCGCCCACAACGAATTGCCCACCTTTTCGCGTTTGCGTGCACATGGCCATGAAGTGTTGTCGTTGCAGCGAGCACAAGAACAGGACATTCGCGAGCTGCATATCGGCTTTCTCAACATGATGCCCG
>QNFK01000217.1 GCA_003645495.1 Gammaproteobacteria bacterium | reverse complement strand
TCCGAGGAGTAACTCATAAGGATTCGGTCCTGCGTCAGTGCCACCAGCATCGAGCGGCTCGTCGGCGGTCCAGTCATGTCTGCCGTTCGACAGTCGCACGACTGTACCAGACTTAAGTTCGGCTGTTATCTGGCTCATTATTCTTGCTCCTGATCTTGTAGTAATAGTTCCCCAGCTAACGTTGCCTGCGGTCCCCTTTATGAATATTATTTCTGACGTAGTCCAGAGACGCCTGCCGCGCGTCCGGGTCGGCCAATGCGGCAAGCATTGCATGGGCGTCATTACTGGCGTCGAAAGTACCATTTCGTATCGAGTTCAGTTGCTGTTTGGTCATGCGCAGAATAATTTGCGCCTTGTGAGCGATGGATTGCGCCAGTGATTCTGTCTCGGCGCGCAGATCAGCGGCAGCAATAATTCGACTTGCGAATCCCGATTGCAGCGCATCATCTGCGCCAAAGTGCCTGCAACTGAGTACAAGATCAGCTGCAAGTGACTCTCCAACCAGTCTCACCAGGTGTCCCATGCCGCCCCAGGCAAGAGGAATTCCGGCATCGAGTTCCGGAATGAAGAAGCGACTATCGTCAGCAACTAATCGAATGTCACAAGCGGCGGCCAATACCAATGCGCCGCCGACGCAGTAGCCCTGAACCGCGGCGATTGTGATCTGTGGTAGTGCAGCAAGTGAGTCAGTTGCACGACGGCCCAGATCCGCAGTTGCTTGTGGATCTGACTCCAGATCCTGCATGAATTTCGGCAGATCAGCCCCCGCCGAAAAGTGCTCGCCCACGCCTTCGAGCACGACCACACGACAGGCGTTATTTGCTGCGACGTCGGTGCACAGATCAATGAGCTCCTGCAGCAGGCTCGGCGATAGTGCGTTGAACACCGTCGGGCGATCGAATCTGATATGTGCAATCCCATCTTCGATTGCTAGTTTGATATCTGACATGGGGCTCCTTATCGCAGCGTTCAGTTGGCTGCAAAACCGGTCTCGGCCAAAAAGCGAATTTCAATAAATATAGTAACTCAGATAGGATTATCAACATGGAGATCTTTGGCATCGCGACTGTCGCATTCATGATCGCCGGCTTTGTTAAAGGCGTGGTCGGATTCGGCTTTCCGATTATTGCGTTGATTATTCTCACGCTGTCGATCGGCCTCCTGGAGGCCCTTGCGCTTGTCGTTATTCCCACATTGATTACAAATTTGTGGCAGGCGTTTTCTGGAGAACATCTGCGGGCAATTTTTGGACGGATGTGGCGCTATTTCCTGGTCGCCGTCGTATTCGTCTGGATTACGTCCGATTATCTCGATTTAGTCGACGTTAACTGGCTGACTATGTTGTTGGGAACAGTTTTATTCTTTTTCGTGCTTTCTCGTCTGTTCAATTTTCACTTCACAGTGCCGCCGCGGTATGAGTCTGTACTGTCAGTTCCACTTGGCGCTGTAAATGGAATTCTCACCGGTTTGACGGGATCGTTCATGGTGCCGTCTGTACTCTATATGCAGGCGATAGGTTTACGTGGCGACATGCTGGTGCAAGCCATGGGCATCTTTTTTTCAATCTCGGTTTTCACGCTTGCAGTGTCCCTGGAAAGGAACGATTTGATCTCTGTGGAGCAGGCGCAACTGTCGTTATTGGCGCTGATTCCGTCAATCATCGGCCTGCTGATTGGCCGTTGGAGCCGTCGCCAAATCGATGAAGATCGATTTCAGCATATATTCCTTATGTCTGTGCTGGTGCTGGGCGGCTATATTGTAGTCAGGTCTGCCAGG
Organism: Gammaproteobacteria bacterium; assembly: GCA_003645495.1. Lineage (GTDB taxonomy): Bacteria > Pseudomonadota > Gammaproteobacteria > Steroidobacterales > Woeseiaceae > SZUA-117. The sequence continues at coordinate 2,777 of QNFK01000217.1, read as the reverse complement.
GCATTGGATTATCTGTAGTCAATAAAATGTGGAAGTATGGATTTGTTGGATGCGGGTGGTGGATGAGACGGCAATCGAGGTCACGTCGCTGGAAGACGCTATTGAGATTGGTGGAAAAATGATAGTGTTCTTATCGCTGCGGCGGTGCCGCCCCACATAAAATAAGAAGAGTCTCATGTCTGGCGAAGCGCTCACGGAAAAGTTCTTTGGTGGCAATCTCATATTGAGGATTGCCGTTGGTATTGTGCTCGGCGTCATACTGGCGCTGGTATGGCCGGATGCGGCGCGGGCAGCGATGTTGCTCGGCAAGTTGTTTGTGCAGGCACTTAAGGCTGTGGCACCGGTGCTGGTGTTGGTGCTGGTCGCTTCAGCGCTGGCAAATCAGAAACCCGGAACTCACGCGCAGTTACGTCCAATCGTAGTGTTGTATCTGGTTGGTACGCTGAGCGCTGCATTTCTTGCCGTAACGATGAGTGCCCTGTTTCCGACGACACTCATCCTTGCCGTTACCGACGTCAGCGTGAATCCGCCACAGGGTATTGGTGAGGTATTTAATAACTTGCTGTTCAAGCTGGTGGATAACCCGGTAAGCGCTGTTATGAACGGCAACTTCATCGGTATTCTGGTCTGGGGAGTGGCGCTCGGTCTTGCCATGCGGCACGCGGCTGATGCCTCACGAGCAATGCTGTTCGATATATCACATTCGGTTACGCTCATTGTTCGTGCCGTTATTCATATGGCACCGCTGGGTATTTTTGGGCTGGTCGCGGGTAATCTCGCCGAATTCGGGTTTGCGGCATTACAGGGATATGCACAGATTTTGACGGTCCTGGTGGGCTCGATGGTCATAATGGCGTTGTTGGTGAATCCATTAATCGTGTGGATAAAAACGCGAAAAAATCCCTACCCAATCGTATTTATGGCATTGCGGGAGAGCGGTGTTACTGCGTTTTTCACACGCAGCTCGGCAGCGAATATCCCGGTAAATCTCGCACTTTGCGAAAAGATGAAGCTTGACGAGAATACTTACTCGGTATCAATTCCTCTCGGCGCAACCATTAACATGGGTGGTGCGGCAATAACCATCACCGTGCTTACACTTGCGGCTACACATACGCTTGGTATCGAAGTCGATCTTGCGACAGCTTTGCTTTTGTCCGTCGTCGCCGCATTGTCCGCGTGTGGCGCCTCCGGTGTTGCCGGTGGGTCATTGCTTCTTATTCCACTTAGTTGTGGCCTGTTCGGAATTTCGAATGATATTGCGATGCAGGTAGTTGCTGTTGGATTCGTGATCAGCGTTCTGCAGGATTCTGCGGAAACAGCTTTGAACAGCTCGACTGATGTTGTGTTTACAGCTGCGGTCAGTGGGATGGGAGATTCAGCCGGGAATTAGACCGGGAGAAATTCAGGACAGCGCTTCGATTAATCTATCAATATCGTCCATATCATTGAAGACTGACGGCGAGATCCGAAAATGATGCTCCGCCACTGATAGCGTAATTTTTGCAGCATCAAGTTTGTCGTGCAGTTTTTGCGTATCGCCATCATGTCTGAATGACACCAATGCTGTTGCTGAATCACGCGGCGTGATCGAGGCGTAGCCAAGCTGTGGCAGCCTCTCCTGCAGGCGATCTAGCAGCGGTTGTCGATACGACTGGATTCGTTCGACACCGACATCCAGTAAATACTGCAGCGAATAATCAAGTTGTGCCGCGATGATGTTCGGCTGTGAGCCCATCGCGAAAAGACCCAGTGCCGACTCGTGATGCTCATACTCCACGACTTCGTCGTGGCGCACCGGATTGGGAAAGCCCAGGCCATGTCGTTGTTTCAATTGGTAATGTCCGAACCACGGTCGCTCGATCTCAGCCAGCCGATCCTTGCGCGCATATAGAAACCCCAGCCCCTGTTCGCCCATCAACCACTTGTAGCTGGCTGCCGAGCAGAAATCGACGTTTGTTTCCCGTACGTCGAGCGGTGTGCTGCCAACCTGGTGAACGACGTCCGCGTAAACCAGTGCGCCACGGGCGTGTGCCAGTTCGCAAATCTGCTGCAGATCGTGCTGGAATCCGTTGACCATCGATACGCTGGAAATCGATACCAGCCTGGTATCCGCGTTAATAGCCTTTTCGAATGTGTCCATATCGATGCGACCATCTTGCGCGCGGAGCGTTATCACATCCATACCACGCTTAATAAGTTCGGCGTAGGTTGGCAAGGATCCAAGATAGTGCAGGTCGTCTGTGACAATTCGACCACCACCTTCAGGAATGTTCAGTGCCTTCAGAACCAGGTTCTCGCCAACGGTTGTACTTTGCACATAAGCGACTTCGTCAACATTCGCATTGATCAGTTGCGCATAGTTTTCCAAATTACGGTTGTAGACAGCACCATTTGAATAATCACTGTCAGTCGCAAAGGTTTTGTAATCCAGATATCGATCAAGCGCGCGTCTTGCTCCACGACTTACTGGATGCTGGCTGGCGCAATTCAAATAAGTCTTGGCGAACGGAAAACAAGCGTCTTTGTGGGGCAGGGGTGAAGCGGGGTCGGGAATCCGTGCAGATTCTGCGCTTTCGCCCGGCGTAGTCGGTACGAGCACTGCAGCGGAACCGGCAAGCAGACATTCACGACGAGTAAGCATGACATCACCCCTGTTTTTGGTGGCTTTCACTCCAGTGTAACAAGTCATGGGGTGGTGCCGCCCGAGCCCATAGATCGTTCGCGAATAAGGTCGCGTTGCGCTGGTTAGCGAAGATCGATTCCATGTTCGACAT
>QNFK01000216.1 GCA_003645495.1 Gammaproteobacteria bacterium | reverse complement strand
TGATGAATGTCGTCAGACGCGCACCCTTTGTGCCCAGGGGGTCCTTCACGACCTGCACCACAACTTCCTCACCCTCACGAACAAGGTCGCGGATATCCGCCTTCACCTGATCAGCAGATCCGTTCTCCGCATTGCCCGGTCGAAAAATATCCGAGGCATGCAGGAATGCGGTTCTTTCCAGGCCGATATCGATAAACGCTGCCTGCATGCCGGGCAACACTCGCGACACCTTTCCTTTATATATATTACTGATCAGTCCGCGGCGCGCGGCACGCTCGATGTAGACTTCCTGCAGGATGCCGTTTTCCAGCAGCGCTGCACGCACCTCACGTGGCGTCACATTGACCAGTATTTCTTCTTTTAGCGAATCGTCAGTCATGTCCTGCCTGCATTGCCGATATTTCACCGGACATTACGTTTATTCCGACCTCCTGCAACAATCCCGCTGTTTCAAAAACCGGCAGTCCTACGACTCCGGAGTAACTGCCGGACAGGGAGGTAACGAATATCCCGCCCCTGCCCTGTATTGCATAAGCACCGGCTTTTCCTTGCGGTTCACCACTTTGCCAGTAAGCCAGCGCCTCGTCAGGATGAATTTCGCGAAATGTAACCTGCGTGACTGATGTTGCCGTGTGCAACTGGCCCCCGGCCAAGAGCGCCACAGCCGTGAGGACCTCGTGCACGTGACCTGACAGGCTGGCCAGCATTTCCAGCGCCTGCTCTTTGGATGCAGGTTTGCCATATATCCGCTCACCCAGCGCCACGGCAGTATCTGCTGCCAGTATGGGAATGGTGAAATTCCCGCTCTGCTCACATGCCAGCGCTTTGGCGAGCGTCACTCGCCGCACCATGTCGGCCACTGCCTCGCCGGAAACCGGCGTTTCGTCAATATCGACGCCAGCATGGCTAAACGGCACACCCATTGCAGTCAGTATGTCGCGGCGGCGTGGCGATGATGAGGCCAAATGCAGAACCGGCTGATCCACGGTCATTCCCTGTGGTACGGATGGCCGGTGGTCAGCGACCAGGCCCGGTAGAGTTGTTCCGCGAACAAAACCCGCGCCAGTCCGTGCGGCAACGTAAGTTTGGACAGCGACCAGCGCAGGTTGGCGCGTTGCAGGCAATCTGCAGAAACGCCATCGGGGCCGCCGATGACAAAAACCAGGTCCTGGCCAACGGTTTGCCACTCGTCGAGAAGGCCTGCGAGTTCCTTGCTCGAGTATTGCTTACCGCGCTCGTCAAGAACGATAACGAATTCCGCCGGTTTAATCTTCGCCAGGATTTTCATACCCTCGGCGCTTTTAGCGACTTCAGGCGCCACGCCCTTGTTACGCTGCGCGGTACTTATCGAGTCGAAACGAAATTGCCACTGACGAGGCAGCCGCTGAGCATATCCATCGAACGCCGCATCAACCCAGGACGGCTGTCGGTCACCGACCGCTTGCAGACGAATGTGCACAGGTCACGATTCGGTGAAGGCAGTCTGTTCTTTCGCCGGGCTGAGGCACCAGAGTTTTTCCAGATTGTAAAACTCCCTGACCCGCGGCAGCATGACGTGAACCAGCGCGTCGTGCAGGTCCAGCAAGACCCATTCGCTGCCTTCTTCACCCTCAATGCCTGCGGGCCGATGGCCCGCTTCACGCGATTTATCGGCAACCGCGTTCGCCAGTGCTCTTACGTGCCTGTTCGATGTTCCGCTCGCCACTATCATGTAATCCGTGACGGTCGTGAGATCCCGCACATCGAGCTTCACTATATCGTGTGCTTTGCCATCATCCAGCGTAGCCATGACCAGCTCGCTTAATTCTTCACTATTCATTCACTGTCCTGTGCAAATTTAAAATTCATAATTTATGATTCCTTGCTGTCCGCTACGGCATAACAGCCACTTTTCTCGATCACATCGCGCACCGTGTCAGGCATCAGGAAACGTGGGTCCCGGCCAACAGCGACGAGCTCGCGAATTTCTGTTGACGAAATCTCAAGCTGCGTCACGTCATGTATGAATATGTGCCCGCACTTGGCCTGGTGCAGGTCGCCGATTCGATGTGTGCCACGATCAGCCAGTAATTCACCCAGCGGCCCGATATCCGGCGCGCGCCAACCAGGCCTGTGCGCAACCACGATGTGTGCAAGCTGCAGGATTTCGCGCCACTGATACCATTTGGGTAAACCGAGAAATGCATCCATGCCGATCATCAGGGCGATCGGTCTTAGCGGAAATTCATTGCGCAGTGTTGCCAGTGTGTCTACGGAGTAGGACGGCCCGTCACGTCTCAGCTCTCTGTCGTCCACGACAAAACCGTGCTGCGCCTCGGTCGCCACACGCACCATCTTCAGGCGTAGCTCCGCATCGGCATAGGTCTTGCCCCGATGCGGCGGATTGCCGCAAGGCATGAAGCGCACCTCATCGAAACGCAGCGCCTGCAGCATTTCAAAAGCAGTACGCAGATGTCCGTAATGTATCGGATCAAACGTACCACCAAAAATTCCCATTGAGCTCAAGTCAGTCTTTCCTCATTACGCGGCGCGCGCACCACCCATTGCGAGCGCCATTACGATCTGTGTTGCAAGTTGCCATGGATCACCGTGCATTTGCCCCTTGGCACATGCGTCGGCCTGCCTTGCAAGTTGCAGTAACTGGTAAAAATCAGCTGCCTGGTGCCTGCCGATGCAGGCGCGAACCAGACCTTGCCGGTTTTGCCAGACGCGTGCCTTACGCATGCCGGCACTTAAATCTGTTCCGGACTGAATACCGTCAGCCAATCCTGCAAGCATGCGTAGCTCACGCGTCAACGCCCACATCAGGATAACCGGTTCAACGCCCTCGGCGCGTATGCCACCCATGATGCGAACCGCCCGGGCGGCGTTGCCGGCGACCGCTGCATCGACCAGTTTGTAAACATCGAACCTGCTCGAGTCTGCAACAGCCGCATCGACCTCGGCGGCGCTTACCGGACCCTCGCCATGTAACAACCTGAGTTTTTCAATTTCCTGCTGTGCAGCCAGCAGATTGCCTTCCACCCGATCTGCAAGCAGTCGTACCGCGTCCCGATCCGGTTGTAGCCCTGCATGTCGCATGCGTTCATTAATCCAGGCTGGCAGCGCACGCAAATCCACAGGCCAGATCTGCACCACTCCACCTTTCGCCTCTATGGCTTTGGACCACTTTGCAGCCGCCGCGTTGCGCTCGAGTTTCGGTGCGCTGACAAGAAAGAGCAGATCGTCATCTATGGTCCCGAGCATGTCGATTATCGTCGCGCTACCCTTAACGCCGGGCTTGCCCGTCGGCAGGCGTAATTCGATGATGCGCCGGTCTGCAAACAACGAAAGATTACCCCCCGCACCGGCAAGATCGCTCCAGTCGAATCCGGTGGTTGCCGTGTACAGCTCGCGCGAGCCAAAACCCTGTTCGCGCGCAGCCAGTCGAATAGCGTCGAGAGCCTCCTGCACAAGCAGGTGCTCATCACCTGTGACCATGTAACAGGGCAGCAGTTTGCTCTTCAGGTGGCTGGCAAGTTGATTCGCGGCGATTTTCACGCCGGAATGAAAGTGTGGAAATTCATTGGAAGATGCATATTTCGCGCGTCACAACCTGGTCTACCTGAGCTGGTCAAGCGCGCAGGCCTCTCCTTCGAGCAATACCGGAATGCCGTCATTGATCGGGTACAAAGTCTTGCCATCGTCCGTGACCAGCGCTTCTTTGAGCTTTTCAGTCACGACGGCACCATCGCGATTGAGCAGCTCGCCGGCCTCGATTGCTGTGTTGACGGAGCTAAGCACGCTGGAACGCGCCAGCGACAACCCTTTGTGGGTTACCGGGCAGCAGAGAATTGAAAGCAGTTTTTTGTCCATATATAGCCTGACCAGGCCGTTCAGATACGGCGTCTTGAAGATAGATTGTTATGTTATAACATTATAGATCTGCGGGTCTTCTGCTGCCGTTTGTTACGGCAAAATGTGCCCGCCTGTTTTGCAGGATAGCGGGAAGCGACGATGGATAACAGCTCTGCCAGTCAGTCAGACATGCTCGACAAGGTCGCCGTAGCGCTGTCGGGTCTGTGCCTGCTGCATTGCCTGTTGATGCCCGTCATCATTACCGCACTGCCGTTTTTTGGTCAATTCAGCGCGCGGCATCTGCACGCCGAGATACTGACTATAGTTTTACCGATCAGCCTGATTGCGCTGAGCATCGGTTTTCGCCGCCATGCGGACAAACGCGTTGTCGGCTGGGGAATTGCCGGGCTGTTGTTGTTAATTGTCGGCGCCACCCTGGCACACAACATGTATGGCGTTGTTGCCGATCGCATGCTGGCGATTACTGGTTCGGTAATTCTTGCGGCGGCACATTATCGGAACAGTCGATTGTCGCGGAGTTGCAGGGTGGCTACGAGTTCGGAGTATATGTAGAGCCCACCAAGCGACCGGATGGCACCAACGTCATTGCTAACTCGAAAAAACAGACGTCATTGCGAGCCCGGAGGGCGTGGCAACCTCCTGACGCTGTCGCGCGGCTTCGTTCTGCACTACTACAACCTGATAGAGGTTGCCGCG